>JARGOZ010000026.1 GCA_029213025.1 Verrucomicrobiales bacterium | reverse complement strand
GCGAATATCAATCCTGTTTCAGGTGGGTGCAAGATGGCCTGGATTTTGTGTTTACTCTCATTCTACACAAGATCTGAATCAATCGATTCTCAAGGCTATCCAAAAAGCCAAGAAACCCCTAAGCGTGACGCAAACACGTGACGAGTTGCCCACCCAGATTCGACCAAGTGTTGAGGCTGTATACCAAGCTCTCGACGAATTGCAAAATCATGGGGAAATTCATCATTGGCCGTCTCGATCCAGGGCTGGAGCATTCTGGAACTGTTCAGCCGAAGGC
The DNA here is from genome assembly GCA_029213025.1 of Verrucomicrobiales bacterium. GTDB lineage: Bacteria > Verrucomicrobiota > Verrucomicrobiia > Verrucomicrobiales > DEV007 > Arctic95D-9. The sequence continues at coordinate 53,961 of JARGOZ010000026.1, read as the reverse complement.
TTTGCCTGTGAAAAGATCCTGGAATGCGCCATCAAGCCGGTAAGCCGAACTTCTTTAAAGGCAGAAGCATCTCGCAAGACACCCGGATTCACGCAGGCCAAAATTGATTCGTTGATCACAAAATTACGCTCCGAAGGCAAAATTTTCATTCACCCCCCTGTGGGACGTTTTCGACAGAGATACGCAGCATCTCCACCGGACCCAACACCCTACCTCGATGGAATCGTGAGAAACCTTGAAGACAAAGCAATCCAGCTTGCCCGGTGTGGAGTAGAGAGGGATGAAGTTATCAAGACATTTGCTTCGAAGATTGGTAGTAGTGGAGCCAAATCGCCAAACGAAGAACAATCTTTAGCGAAAACTCTGCTGAAGATACTAAATTTGGTTAGTCATCGCCCCGTGGTCTCCGTAGTTGAGCTTAAAAAACTGATTGGAAAGCAAAAAACTGATTTTGACACGGCAATCCTCGAACTTTCGAATTCTGGATTGGTGAAACTTCACGTTATTGATGACCCTCAAAATCTAGGCGAAGACGCTCTATATGACTGTGTGAAAGGAGATGCAGGGATCTTTTATGGAGGTGTCTCATTGCGGTAGGTATTAATTTATGAATTTACCAGTGATAAACCCATTCGCTCGTTCCATCCTATCTGATCCGACAGACATCCCTGCTGTTGATGTAAAAGAGATCAATCAAAACACTTACAATTTTCTTTTAAACGAAATTCAGAAGATTGCCGAATCAGGGGAGAGAAACTCCACAATTATATTCGGCCAGCCAGGGACTGGTAAAACGCACCTCCTCAACCGTCTCAGACGATCGCATTCCCAATCATGCGACTATCATGTTATCCCGGTAAAGATCAACACTCCGCCCGAAAGGCTTTGGAGGCATATCCGCAGAATAGTAGTTAAAGAATTGAAGGGGAAAATCGGTAATCGGTCACGGCTTGAATTGATTTTAGATAGAAGAATAGGTAGTCCCGATTCCGAAAATATTGAAGACAAGCTTTCGGATATAGTTGAGGATTCAAATTTAGTTGGAGTACTTTGTAATTTATATCGAGGCACGTATAGAAATCATGCTCTCGGATGGCTGAGGGGTGATTCATTGTCGGAAGGGGCAAGAAGTTCGCTTGGATTACCTACTACTGAGGAAGCGATCGATGGAGTTGATCAAGAAGATTATTCCAAGCAAGTTGTTTTGGGTATATGCAAGCTCGCTTTACCTTCAGTTTTTGTATTCTGTTTTGACCAAATTGAATGGCTTATTCGTGACGAGAAGCTGGGCGGACTCAGACTTTACGGTGAAATAGCCGCTGATATACATGATGGACCATTCCATGCAATGATCGTCTCGTGCATTCAGTCACGTTACCAGCCGATACTCAGTGAGAACATTGTCGGATCAAATCGTGACAGAGTTTGGAAATCTGAAATGCTTTTGAAGGAGCTGACGGAACAAGAAGCTGAATCGTTAGTATTGGCACTGCTTGATAATGTTCCAGAGCTGGCTGCGAAAAGAAAGGGAGGCGCAAGCCATCTATTTTGGCCTTTAGATGAGGGGCAAATTCGTAATTTGATTGCATCAGAACAAAATCGTTCCCCTAGAACGTTGATCACCGAATGTCGAAAGCTTTACGATAAACTCATTGATACAACCAAACCTCCAATCTCCTGTGATGAGTTTTTATCAAAGGACTTTCAACGAAAGATTGAAGAAGGTTTAGATCCTTCAAACTTGGGGGAACGGGACTCGATTCTCCATGATGGTTTGCGACATTTGACTTCCATTCTAACTCCGAACGTTCAAGAGGCTCAAAGTAACGGAGATGTCGATATTGCCTTTAAAGATGGAAACGAAGAGATCCAAGTTTCCTTTTGCAATCACGAGAATATGAACAGTCTCGGAGCTCGTCTTCGAAGGTTGGATAAATTCCAAGCGGAAAAATCAAACGATCGACTCAAATCTGAAAGTCTGCGCCTAATTAGACTCAATGATTTGCCGATCCCAGGTACCGCTAAGAAGACGAGACAGGTGTTAAGCAATCTTGAAGATAGAGGTGCAAAGATCCACCGTATTTCACACGAACTATTGTCGATGATCGGTGCACTCCGTGACCTATTATCGCAAGCAAGAGCTGGCGACCTTTCAAACGAAGGTGAAACCGTTGATGAAAAAGAGGTTTCCTCATGGATTGGCAGCAATGCTCCGTCGGCAGTGCGTGAATTTTTTTCTGCTCTATTTGGAGAAACATCGGTGGTAGTTAATCTTGTGGATGATGAACTATATCAAAATCTATTGGATTGGATAAAGGATCATCGGTGGATCGCAGACTTGCCATTGGCTGCGCAGACCTTAGATGCTGAAGCAGCATTAATTGTTTCTTTAATAGCGAAAAACCCCGAAGTTTTGGGTCTGATCGAAGGAGATCCCCCGATTATTTTCGCCAGACAACCTGTGTCCTACGGAAGACGCGATTACTAACTATTTTTTTTACGATGAGCACAACAATTCTCTCGGTTAGTGAAATCCGAAAAACTGTTTACAAAGCAACCCGGAAGGACAATACCGGTAGTGGCCAACGTTCCAATGCAATGCTGGGCACTTGGTTTCATGAGTGTTTTTCACGGCTAATCGGCGACGACGAATACTGTGGATGGGAGACCGTTTACGATGATGTGGGAGGGGACGGTGAAGAACTTACCAAGAACTTCACTGAGAGAGTTTACCACAAAATTATTGCACCCAGACTCCAGGATTTAACAAACGATAGCAATAGGCCGGAAAATGTCGAAATCCTCCGATTTTGGGATGCCACTGTTGAGCTCAACTCATGGTTGGGCTCGATAGTTGCAAATGTGAAGGAAGAAGAAAAAACTTTCCATTCAATTACTGAGGAAGATCTGTCATGGAGGGTTTGCGAACCGGGTTGGAATAGCGAGGTTATCGTCAATGGCAGAGCCGATGGAGTTTTTCGTAATCCGGAAAACGGAAAGTGGTGCGTTGTAGAACTGAAGCTTGGAAAGCAAGCTCCTGAAGCTGATTTATTACAGGCTTGTCTCTACTATCAGATGCTAAAAGAAAGCCAACCTGACGATGCTCCCGGGTCGTTGGTTTTGGCGGGTTTTCATCCAGAGTTAAAAGTCACTATCTTAAAAGATGATGAGATTGAACCTGTTCTCTCTAAACTGAAGAATTTAATTGGCGAAATTTCAGGAGCATCTGGAAAAGCAGGCAAAAACTCTGGAAGTAAAACCACAGAAAAGGAAAGGGAACCTGAAGCATCCGAAAATCTACCCAAACTTGGGGATAGAATTCTGGCTGTTTTATCGGAGTATGGCGCAGACTGCACTATAGAAGGAACTCCAATTGTAGGACCTTCATTTGTTCGCTTTTACCTTTCGCCCGGAAACGGTGTTAGGCCAAAGAAAGTTATGGGACTCGATCAGGAAGTCCAAGTAGGGATGACTTTAAAGGCCCCTCCTTTTATACATATTTGTGAAGGTAAATTGGTTGTCGACATCCAGCGCCCGAATAGAGATATAGTTTACTTTAACTCCTGCGAAGGGAAATTTCCTATAACCGAATCAACGGTAGGAAGCTCCTTAGTTCCTATCGGAATTGACCTCGAAGGCACTTTGGAATTCGCTGATCTTTCAAAAGGAGAAAATTCCCATATTCTTGTTGCAGGTACAACGGGGAGCGGGAAGAGCGAGTGGCTCCGAGCAGCCATCGGTGGAATGGTAAAAGTAAACACACCAGCTACCCTTCGTTTTATCTTAATTGATCCAAAACGTAATGCATTTACAGAGATGAAAGATTCGCCATTTTTATTAGACAGCGAATCCTTGGTTTTTCCCGGCGATCACGATGTGCCAGCCGTTCTTGAAAAATTAATCGAAGAAATGGAAGATAGATACAGGCAAATGGAGACCTGCTCGGCTGATGACCTTGCCAGCCTTGTTAAAAAGACGGGTAAATCAATTCCACGGATCGTATGTGTTTGTGATGAATACGGCGACTTAGTTTCCGGAACGCCTTCTGAAAAACGTGAGATTGAGTCACGCATCCAACGCCTGGGAGCAAAAGCTCGCGCAGCTGGAATTCACCTGATATTAGCTACTCAGTCCCCCACCAGAGAGATCATTAGTGGGACTATCAAGCAAAACATGACCTGTAAAGTGGGACTCTTGATGAGCGAAAGCATCGAATCGAATATGATCATTAACACCCCTGATTGTAAAAACCTCCTCGGCAATGGAGACTTACTGTTCAAGGATATTGGAGAGCCCCGCCGATATCAGGGGTTGTATATGACTGCAGAAGACCGGAATCGGATATTTACGCACTAGCAATATTGTACATTTACGGAATCTACGTTGGTTCAGCTCTTTCGGATACGGTTTCTTTGATAAACAACACCTCACGGAGGGAATTGTGAGTAAATCCAAACTCACATGAAGGTACCCTGTACCCTCCAGGAGGGTACAGGGTACCTTCGCCGATTCAATGGGGTACAGTCGTCGACCAGACCCTATTGAATGGCGACTTAATAGTATCAAATCGTGCGTTTGATACTATCAAATCAGCGGAATAGTTGGCTATCTGACGTAGCAAGTCGCAGCCTGTTTTTTCACTACTGATTTGGACAGTTTTGTTACTTCTCCTTCATCGCCGAAAGTATACGAGACTGTTGAAATATTCTGAAACGAAAAATCTCCGAGATTTCTCGGCTTTAAATCAGCGGCTTCCTCCTTCGCTGCGCTACGGCGGACATGTCGCCGGATGTTGAATGAGGTCGCCCCTTCGGGTTGGGACCCTTTTGTTGTCAGTCTCTCTTTCTTTTCCAGAAATAATCGGGGATCACGACTGAGCTGAGGGCCGCAGAAAAAATAAACCATCCCAACTTCCTTGATCTTTTGCCCACCTCCTGCGTTGGAATCCGGATCATTTAGCCCGCTAAACTCAGCCCGATTCCGCCTTGCCGGTGAACAAAATATCTGCGGGATTTGGAACGTTTTATTATTTCCGCGGCCCTGATAAATCTGATCTCTCTCGACACGTCAAGGATTCACACAAGTAATCCTTAATCCCGCCGCGGCATCCCGCATCCGATTATCAGCAGTCACTAGAGTCGTGACTTTGGCTGCAAGCATAGCACCCAGATGTAATCCGTCCAGAGTTCGTAATCCTATAGGCGGTGAGGATGAAAGACTGACATCCAGGGCGGATTGCGCCTCCTCGAGAACATCTGAACCCCAGGGGATTTCCCAATATCGTTGATCGGCAATGTGTGATTCAAACGAAGCAAATAAAGTCTTTGCGGCGCCGGCCTGTATTTCTCCTCTGGTTTCCTTGCCACAAAGTGCATAGTAAAGTTCGACACGATGGAGATAAGATACCGCGATGTCCCCTGGCTGACTGATTAGCAGTTTGAGGTAGTCGGAGGAATCGGTCTCTGCGGCGTAGATCTTTAGCAGGGCCGATGTATCCCAGTATACAGTGCTACCCATAGTTCATTACGATTAAATCCTGTCTGCACGAAGCTTGTCCCAAAACTCCTGATCGGTTGTCGATTCCGGATCAATGGCAACGGCTTTTGCTGCCTCTGCCAACTCTGCCGCCCATGCCTTTCGGTCGTCAGTGTTTGTCTCCCTGCCTCGAATTGGACTAAGCTTAACCATCGGCTCACCACGCACCGTGATGACGACCTCTTCGCCATTTGCTGCCTTTTGGACCAACTCGCTAAGCCGGGCTTTTGCGTCTCTCAGTGATGCCACCATGTAGTCACTGTAGTCACAAAGTGGTGAAGGTCAATGCTGCATTCCGGACAATTTATCGTTTGGTCCTGGGCAGCCACGCCTGGCGAATGCCTGGCTGCGCGCATCTCTGATTGGAAGATCTGGCCGTCTTCTCGTGTAACGGTGAACAGTTGAAAGGCAGTGATATCGGGTTAGGTTCAATCCATGGTGAATGAAATAGCAGAGACAGAAACTGGTCGCCGAATTGACGAAAGCGCTCTCGTTGGCAGTTTTCGGACGATTGGTGAAACTGGCCCTCTTTACGAAGTTTTATCAGTATCTTCTCCGGGGGAGTTGAGAATCGAAGTCGTTCATTCCGGCGAAATTGTTGATTACCCGACTAAGGAAGCTGCCGAAGATCCAATCGCTCGTTGATGTTTGCTATCTCATTTGATTTGGTTGTCGAAGAGACTCGAAAGAGTCATCCCGTCAGTGTTAGGCAAGCGTACAAAGATGTCGCGAAGAAAGTGGTCCACCCACGCTAAATTGACGGGCATCTGACCTGCTTTTTTTCCGATGGCTGCGTTACTCGTCGGTTGGTTATTGACCAATATCCGTACTCCTCGTGCCTTGCCCTCGAAAAAAAATACGAGCCAGCTACCCATCACCTTAGCGCTGGTGGACCACGTTGGTACTTTCGGTTTCGAGTGGATTCAAGGCAGTGTTTACACCTGTAACGATGAGTCGATGACAAATTTGTTCTCTGCTGTTCAAGCTTTAAAATCGCTCCCATGGTTTTCAGCTTCGGTCCGGGATTTTCGAGCGTTTAGAGTCGAGAATTGGAGTGATTTTACGCCACTGATCAAAGGTGGCGGTGATGATTGAGCCGCTCAATTCGAGACCACATATATTGATTGAAGGTGGCTAATTTGTTGCCATCAACACGCTCCGATACCCAGGGATCAAATAGTGCACTCACTGAGTGCACTATTCGAAAACGCGGCCGCTTGTGAATAGGCGGTTGGGTCCCTCCCTTGAGGCATGTAACCGGGCCCCATTGTACAGTGTACACTGCCCGACTGTACAGTGTACAGTCGTCCGGATCAGCTACACATTCCTCCGTGAATTGTGAGCAAGCCCGAGCCAAGATGAAGGTACCCTGTACCCTCCCGGAGGGTACAGGGTACTTTCGAATACCGCTAAGATTTCGCACTTTCCCGGCGGCCAGTGAAGACGCCCAAAGGGCGCCGCTACGTAGTCACGCCCTTGGGCGTTAATGAGCAAGCCCAATGAAACCTCACCTCCAAAGGAGGCTGGCTACGTAGCAGCGCCCTTTGGGGAAGCGCTCAAGGGGCCTGTCCCCATTTACACCCATTTACACCCATTTACACACGACGCTTTTTTCGATCCACCTTTCAATCTTATCTGTCTCTGACTCTGCAGGCTCTTTATTCATTTTCTTGCGACCAGTTGGACCCGTGAGATTGAACGGAAAGCATAGGATGAATTCGGTGAGATCGGGATAAACTTTCAACGCAGTAGTGAGCGATTCGTCAGCTTGTTTAATCAACGAACTGACTTCGAAGACATATTTTGCCTGCCATCCGACAACACGCCCAGATTCCCATCGAGCCAAACATTCTACACCTCCATCCCCACCGTCGCCTCTAAATCGGGAAAAGGGCACATCAACTGCTTCCTTTCAGGCAATTTGGCAGCAAAGTTCTTCAAACGAGTCATTTCGGTCGCCACAACGTGGAGCGATCTGTCTTAAATCAATTTCGTGCATCGGGATTTTCCTCGGTTTTGTCTGGGTCATATGTTTATCTAAGGTTATCGAGAAATCAACAGGTGAGCATGTAATTGCGAGCAGCACCCGATCTTCAATACCTAGTCGATGGACAAATGCGTGCAAGAGCACAACCTTTGCCCGTCACTGTTGCGAACACTGGCTGATTTGCCTGAATCAGTGAGGCGTCCCGAAGCCTTTTGCCTTTTTGCCAGAGTTCACACTGGCGACTCCTCCTTGACAAAACGACATCCGAGGTGAATTTTTGATCACTATGTCAGAACTACTGGACCTCGAAACTTTAACAGCTGGCGATAAAGTTGTGCTTGCAGCTCAACTCTTCAATGAAGCGACCGCTGAATCTGAAGGCATAGAGGTGAGTTCAGAAGTTCTTGCCGCAATCGAAGAGAGACTCACCCATCTGGACGAGAATCCGGAATCCGGAATGTCCTGGGAAGAAGTGAAAAAGTCTCTCAAGCATGAAGATTGATGAGGTTATTTGGACCTCCGGAGCCACTTCCGATCTCCAGGAAATATATGGCAATCTGGATTGGGAGAAAGCCGATGATTTGGTTTTGAGAGTGGATGCGTCACTCGATCTGTTGAAGGCTTTTCCCGAGAGAGCAGGTCGTTACAAAAGCTCCAAAGTAAGGAGACTGCTGGTTGGTCGCAGAAACCAATACGGTTTGTTCTATACGATCACTGGTCGTAGAATTATTATTGCGGCTTTCGTTGAACTGGGAGGCGACCCCGAATTGCTTGAGCGGTTAATTCGTTCCCGTACCAATAGTTAGTCTCACAGGTGCAAATGTGAGCAAGCCGGGGCTAACTTGAAGGTACCCTGTACCCTCCCGGAGGGCACAGGGTACCTTCACCGATTCAATAGGGTACAGTCGTCGACCATACCCTATCAAATCAGCGGAATAATGGGCTATCTGACGTAGCAAGTCGCAGCCTGTTTTTTCACTACTGATTTGGACAGTTTTGTTACCTCTCCTTCATCGCCGAAAGTATACGAGACTGTTGAAATATTCTGAATATCCGGATTGGCGCTCCGAAATGGCTGATCAGCGGAAAGAAGGGCAATAAGGTGCCGTTGTGCATTAATGCTTTTTGGCCTTTTTCTTCATTTTCTTCGTATGGACGACATTGGGACGAGCCATTTTTTCGGTGGGGCTGCGAAATACCCATGGCTCCCAGGTCTTGCGGGCTTTCTCCCATTCTTCGAGGTTTCTTGTGGGATACCATGCCGGCCAGCCATATAGGTTAAAGTCATAGTTGGCGACGTTGGCTTCGGCCCAGTCATCCAATACCGAAACGGGATTGGTTTCCGGGAAAATGCCCTCGGCCCGAAAGTCCTTAGTCACGCCTTTGTCATGGATCACTTCTTTCCTCCATTTTTCAAGCTCGGCGAGAAGCTCGGCTTTCACTTCGGCATAAGCAGGATCGTTTGCGGGATCTTTCTGTAGATCAAATAATTCGATATCCGGTTTCGATGGAGCCATGAAGGCGGCCTGCTCGGGGGTGAGTTTGCCCTGCAGGTTCAGGATGTTCATCTCCGCCAGTACCGGATAGGCTCCCTCTTTGTAGCGGTTGTATTGGCACCAGGGACGTTCCGGCATGAGATTGAGAATCAGTTTGTGATCCTTTGAGCGGATCGCACGCATCGCGTCGTGGGTTTCGTCCATCTTGTCGCGGGCGGCAAAGACATACTTTCGATTCTTTACTTCGTCGCTGAACAGGCTTCTGCCATGCAGGGGTACGGAAGGCTCGATGCCGGCAGCCTCAAGAATTGTCTGACAGATATCAATCGACATCACGAGATTCTCACTTACCTGCCCCGGCTCTACTTTTCCGGGCCAGCGCATGATCATGGGGATTCTGATGCCGCCATCGTAGAGAAATTGTTTTCCCCGAATATGGCAGCGGCCATGATCCCCAATAAAGAAAACGATGGTGTTGTCCCGGAGACCTTCATCATCGAGACGCTTCAATATTTCTCCGACTTCCCGATCGACGAGCTGCATCTGCTCGAGTCCGTTGGCCCAGTCTCGACGAACAAACGGGGTGTCAGGGTAGTAGGGAGGAAGCTCGACATCATTGGGATCGATGGGGCGCTCAGGATCGCGATTCCACGATCGATGGGTACCTCCGAAAGTGACGCGGGCAAAAAACGGCTGACCGGGTTTCCGCTCCTTCCAGGCGCCGCCCTCGAAAAGTTCTGAACGGGTGTTTGGAGTGAAATTGCAGTCGGTCTTCCAGCTCAGTAATGAAGTATGGTATCCGGCCTCCCTGAACAGATGGGGAACCGGTTTGATTCCATAGGGAAGCGGGGCCTTGTTGTGTTCACGATGTTGATTGGCACCAATGTAGTTTTGATGGAAACCGGTCATCATCGCCGAACGTGAAGTCGAGCAAACCGGCGAGGTCGTGAACGCCCATTGGTAGCGGATTCCCTCAGATGCGAGTTTATCCACATGGGGAGTCTGGATTCCTTTTGTCCCGTAGCAGGAGAGATCCGGAGACCAATCCTCGATCGTGATCCAGAGAATGTTGGGGCGATCGTCCGCAAACGCTCCAAGCACGGCGAAAAGAAAAACGGCGATTAAACAGGGGACGGTGCGAGACTGTACCCTGTTGAATGCCGGACTGTACCCTGGAATACCGCTAAGAAATCGATATAAGGGGACGATTCCAGGAAAACGCCCAAAGGGCGTGGCTACAGTAGCCACCTCCTTTGGAGGTGAGGTTTCATCGGGCTTGGCGATGAACGCCCAAAGGGCGTGGCTACGTAGAGACGCCCTTTGGGCGTCTTCTCTAGCGGTCGCAAAAGTGTGATTTCTTAGCGGCATTGATAGCGTCGGTAAAAGTCGGCGAGAAGTAAAAGAATGAAAGAGTCTTACAGTGAAGTTTTAGCCAATCACACTGGCCCCGAGTCATGTGAGGGCGTTCCACAGCCCAGCGGTTGTGGATACTCAGTTGAGTACCGCGAGGACGCACTTGAAGCGTTGACAGGGGAAACCACAGGCCAGGCTATTGAGCCGCGAAATCAAGTAATTCCAGAGGCCGACCTTCTAATGCTAAGGGGAAGGCAATATCGGACGAACCGCTATAGGCGAGGTTCGGCTGACTCTGGCGCGGTCGTAGAACCAAGGGCATGTGGCGAAGCTTCTCGAGCGGAAACCGAGAGATCTCAGAATTGGCCTCCGAAGTGGTGTTCGGCCGGTCCGCGCATTAAATCCCAAGGGAGCACGAATGCGATGTACGAATCTGAGAAGTCAGACAACTCCATAGTACCTGCGAAACCTTCGAACAAAACCGGGTTGAAATGTCCGGCGGCGGAGTCGGTGGAGGAAAGGAAGTTGGCCAAGGGCAATTCCACCCGGCAACCCAGGCACCGGACTCAGAGCCGGACGATACTGCAACACCTGCTGGAGTGGATGCGACAGAAAGTGAAAGGGATTCACACTATTTCCGTAATACACTACCTGATCGGTACGACCTGAGGCAGGAGCCTTGTGCGTTAGACGCGCCCGCAGGGATCTGTGCGGAGGCCGCCGGGTAACCGGCGGTTCTACCGCGATCGACTGTTCCCTGTTGAATTGATATACTTCATAGTTAAAAAAAATTCCTGATTCTCTACTTTTTCAGTTTCGGCATAACCGCCCCGATATCATCCCGCCATTTTTCGAGGTCACGGGCCAACTCGGCCTTCTTCTCCGGATTGGTTTCGCTGAGATCGTCTAACTCGCCTAAATCGCTGGCGAGGTTATACAGCTGAGCGTCACCATGTTCCCAAAATTCGATAAGCTTCCAGTCGCCCTTGCGGATGGCACCGCCCGGACTCCAGCCTGATCCATGATAGTGTGGATAGTGCCAATAGAGAGAGCGTTCTTTTTTCGATTCGGGTGATTTGAGGAGATCTACGATACTGACGCCATCTTTGTGTAGTTCCGGTTTCGGAGAGATTCCGGCCAGCTCAAGCATCGTAGGGAAAAAATCGGTGCTGATGACCGGAGAGGAACAAACACCACCGGCCTCTGTGATACCCGGGGCACGGACAATCGTCGCTTCGCGGATCCCGCCCTCGTAAAGCCAGCCTTTACCTGATCTCAGAGGGAGATTACAGCCGGGGCCGACCTTTGAATAGGAAGATTTCTTTCCATTGCCCTTTCCGGGAGGACGAGTGCAGAGACCTCCATTATCTGAAAAGAAGATAACCACGGTGTTGTCAGCAATCTTCAAGTCCTCAAGCTTTTGCATGATCGAACCGACACTGTCATCAACCGCCGCTACCATAGAAGCTAGCTCGGCGTTGTCCTGACGAGCCCGGGACACTCCATCACGCATTTCCAGGACCGGGGTGTCACCTTCGAGGGCTTCAGCCTTTTTTTTGTATTCGTCGATACGCTTTTTGTAAGGCTGAATCGGAGTGTGAACGTTGTAGTAGGAAAGATAAACAAGGAACGGGGTTTCTTCCTGAATTTGCGTTTCCATGAAACTGTTAGTTTCGTCGGTGAGTCGTTCGGTGAGGTATTCCCCATCAAATTTCGCATCCAGACGCGGGTTGTTCCAGGGTGAGTAATAGCCTCCCGGAGGACCGCCGCGATGATGACCACCTATATTCACATCAAACCCCTGATCCTCCGGATAATGCCCCTCGTCTCCGAGATGCCATTTACCGGCGAAGTAGGTTTTGTATCCGTTGTCTTTTAATACTTCGGCGATGGTTACCTCCTCAAGGGCGAGGTTGTCGCGATCTTTGACATGCTGAAATTTTCCGGCGGATTTGGAAGTTCCCGGAATCCAGTCGGTGATATTTACTCTGACAGGATGCCGCCCTGTCATAACGCTGGCTCGGGTCGGTGAGCAAATCGAAGCGGCGGCATAGCCGTCGGTGAAACGCACGCCTGATTTGGCGAGTGTATCGATATGAGAAGTGTTGTGAAAGGTGCTTCCGTTGCAACTCACATCGGCCCAACCGAGGTCGTCCACCAGGAAGAAAACGAAGTTGGGGCCTTTGGCACTTCCGCAAACGGGCAGTAGAATCGCGAAAAGAATAGTCAGTTGTTTCATATCGATCAGGCTACAAAAAGTTCATCAATCTTTCCGGTTGAATCTCCAAAAGCATTCGCCTGCACACCGCTGCCCTGCAGGATCGACAGCCAGAGGTTACAGAGCGGAGTTTCCTTTTCCATAACGAGATGCCGTCCATGCTGGAAACCGGCTCCCCCACCGGTAATGAGGGTTGGACAATTATTGAGGCTGTGGACCGCCCTCAGGTTACTACCTAAGGTTAAGGCGAGGTTGTCATAAAGAGTCGAGCCATCCGGTTCTTTACTGGCTTTGGTTTTCTCGATAAACCTGGCGACTAGTTTCGCATGTGCGCTGTCACGCATTTTGGAATCATTGGTCCGCTCCGGGGAACCGGGGTGGTGGCTCAGGTTGTGGACCGTATAGGAGGAGCCGAGGCTTTCGACAAAGGAGTCGCCCGGCAACCGGTAGGAGAAGACGCGGCAGGCATCGACCTGCATCGCGGCAATCATGAGGTCGTAGACCATTTCCACTTCCGGGTAACCTTCGAGAGATTGGGATGGTTCCTTTACCGGATCAGTCGGCTTCTTTTTGGGGACGTGGAGCCATTTTTCATCTTTGGATATACGTAGTTCTATCTCGCGGATGGAGTCGAAATATTCGTCGAGCTTATCTTTATCAGTTTTGGTAAGCCCCTTTTTCATGGAGCGGGCGTCTGAAAGAACCGTATCGAGAGCAGAGCGATCGTCCGCCAGCAGGGCCTGCCTCTCTTCGAGTGACATAGTGTCGCCTGAGAAAAGCTTGTGATAGAGAGCCACCGGATTTGGCAGGCCCGCGACAGGTTTCCCCTGGCGATTCCAGGAGATAGAACCCGGGCCATGACCGTTCGTATTGTCAGGGTCCATTGTGATCGAGGTTAAGCGAGTCTCTTTCCCTAACTGTTCAGCAGCCAGCTGATCTACCGAAATGGTATTGTGGAAATCCTGACCCGGAATGGCATAGCGATCCGCCCCCGTCAGCCAGAACGTGGAACCGGAGTGGCCGTCTCGGGAATGGGCGTGTTCCAGGTTTTGGAAGATGGTGATGTCCTGTTTGTGTTTCGCGAGCGGACTGAGAACTTCCGGGAGTTTGTAATCATAACCCGGAGTGGTTATATCCGGGTACCATTCGCTGGCTGTCACCCCGAATCCCATGCCCATGAAAACCATGCGTTTCGGAGATGAACCGGGAGCCTGCGAAGCCGCGGAAGCAAAGCGCCTGAATCCCATCGATTCGAGAAACGGAAGAGCGATTGTGGCGGTGGAGGTTTTTAGGAAGTAACGGCGTGTTTTCATAGTTTTTTTGGTATTTGGTTGCAGTCGATGGTTTTTAGTAGGGGGGGGGGTGGGGGAGAGAGGGAGGAGGAGTGAGGAGAGAGGAGGGAGGTCTTATTTGGGAAGAAGCCATTTTTTGGAGTCACGGCCCATGGCCACCAACATCGATAGTATTTCTTCGTATTCTTTGTAGAGGGAAGCCGCCGTTTCTCTGTCTATATATTCACATTCTGCTGCGAACTGTATCCATGTCTGTGTTTCGGCAGCCTCAGCTTCGCAATCCGTTAATTTTGCAATAAAAGCCGCCTCATAACGTCTCTTTCTCCATGCTTCTGCAAGGTTGGCAGATACTGACCTGGAGGAGCGCCGGACCTGATCTGTCAATGAGTAGGTTTCTTCTTTCGGAAACGCTTTTGAAAAGCGAAATATTGACATCGCCGCCTTAAAAGCGCGTTGGTAAACGATCAGTTCTGTGTGTTTAGTAACCATGTTGCAATCTTAGCACAACCCCTCCCTCCTCACACCTCCTCCCTCCCCCCTGATTTCACTCTATTTTTTCCGAAAGCTTTCTGATTGAACGAGTGCGTGAATAAATGCGGGAATCACATTCCCTTCCCCCGCTGCCTGTTCACCGATATCGGTGGCGAGATTGTGATCTGAAATACAGTAGGGACGCCCTAAGGCATAGGCGATCAAGTGTTCGGTAAAACCACGGGAGAAGGAATCGCTATAGCCCATGATCTTATCGCGAAGCTCGTAGTAATCACTGAATGTTTCTCCACGAGGAAGCTTCCCGGAAGGGTCGATCTCAAATTCTTTAAACTGGGGGGCTGCCTTTTTTCTTTTCTTCTCATCGCCTTCGGGAACCGGTAATTCCACAGCCTCCATATCTCTCCACAGACCGGCGGCCGTAAAGTTTTCCATACCAAAACCGATGGGGTCAATCTTCTCATGACACTGCGCACACTGAGGCTGTTCCTGGTGAGCTTTCTCCAGTGCGCGAGCACTGAGAGCCTGCCCTGCAAAACGGGTCAGCATAGGAACGTTAGCGGGGGCTGGTGGCGGGGGATCATTCAGCAAGTGCCTAAGCACCCACGACCCACGCTCGACCGGAGAAGAACGCTGCCCGTCGGATCCCATGATATGGGTAGCCGCCGCTCCGAGAAGGCCGCCGCGCGGAGAGTCTTCCGGAAGAGATACTTTCCGGAATTCAGATCCCTCGACGCCGCGTAGCCGGTAGAAGTCTGCGAGGATATTATTCGCGAGGACGAAATCGGCTTTGAGCAGTTTCTGTAGTGGCAGCTTTTCATCGATCAGATGGCGGATGGTCGCATACACTTCGCCTCGGGCGCTGGTTCGGACCGCCTCGTCAAACTCGGGGTGATAGCGGGCGCTGAACTCAAACATATCGAGCCGGTTCATATCGAGCCACTGATGGGCGAATGCGCTGATGAAGGCATCGGAACGCGGATCATTCAGGAGGCGATCGGTTTGCCCCCTGAGAACTGTGGGATCAGAAAGCGTTCCCTCTTTCACTAACGACAGGAGTTCCTCATCCGGCGGTGAACTCCACAGAAAGTAGGAGAGGCGAACTGCGATTTCTCTATCGTTGAGACGCCCCGGTCTGTCGCCTTCGCGAGGCTCCCGCAGATAGATAAACCCGGGGGATGAAAGGATCAATGCATACGAATCGATGAAGGCGCTCCGGCTGTCTTCGCCTCCGTTACTTTTCGAAAGATATCGGGCGACTAGTTTATCCACAAATTCATCATCAGGCTCTCTTTCCCGAAACGCACGGGTCGCAAAGCGGGTGATGAGACGGCGGGCGTAGTTCGATTTATCTTCTCCCTTTTCGGCGGGAGGGACCAATTCGTCCAGCATCGGGTTCGGCCATTCGTCTACGAATGGTCCTTCCACTTCCAAATAGTCAACCCAGAGCGATGGCAGTTGACCTATTCCGTTCTTTTTCCTATGCAGTGCGTTGATGTAGTTGCGGGAAGGTTTCTCTTTGTAGTCACGCTGGTGAATGGTGAAACGCCCCTCAACTCCTGGAGGGTGTTCGACGGGGATTTCAAGGACCACCGGGTTTTCAACGGTTCCTGTCACTTTAATATAGCCCAGCACTGCGGTGTCCCTGGCACCTTTACCAAAACGATACTCGAGGTAACGCTCGCGTTCGGGTGAATTTTCGTAGTAACCTGCCCTGACACGGAGAATATACTTTCCGCCAGCTCCACCTTTCGAGGTTGGCCCGGCCACTGTCGGGGTTCGGTTACCGGAGTGAGTCATTACCACTCCGGTTTTTGCTTCAGGCCTGCGGATATAGTCCTCCTTCTCGGCCTGGCTCTGAGGGATGCGGTTAAACTGCTTTTTCGCATGAGCGTCGTCGCGGAAGCCAAAATCGGTAGGCGGTTTCTCTTTCTGAGAGAGATAGGCTTTGGCCTGCTCATACCGAAGCTTGGCCTCTTCATACTGCTCGAAAATCTCTTTGGAAGTCGTTTCCTCCGGTTCGATCCGGACGGTTCTGGATTTCGGTTTTTCAGTTTGGTTTAGCACCGCTTTCAACGCGTTCGTCGCTGTGGCTCGATATTGTTCGAACTGATCGCTGGAGAAAAAGAGTGATGCGCCTGCGGTATCAAACCCGGCTCCGCTGTCATCATCCGGAAGAGTGGAGACATCGGGGCGGAACCCGAGTAAAGTTTCCAGCGTGTTTTGATACTCGCGACGATTGAGCCGTCGCATTGTAATGAGTCCTCCGCTGTCGCTCAGGATCCCCCGCGCCTTCACCATCCGGGTGGAGAGGTCGCGGAGCAGTTCCGCTTTTTCTTTATTCGAAATCTGCTTTTTGTCTTCGGGAGGCATTTCCCCGGCATTGATCGAGTCGAGAATGTCCTGCCAAAGCCCGGCGGTGGGAATATCCTCGATTATATTGAAGGAAAGATCCTCCAGATTCACCTTTCCCTTTTCCGTATCGGCGTCATGGCAGTCGAGGCAGTATTTTTCGAACACGGCGAAGTGTTTCTCAGGCATGACGGCGGCATTTGCCGATGTGGCATCCTGAGCGACGGTGTCAAAAACCGAAGCGCAAAAGGTAAGTAGCAGGGCGACTGAACCCTGTACACTCCGGGACTGCACAGGGTACAGTCGCCCTGAGGGGAAAGAGAAGGAGGCGATAACTCGGGATAACAAACGGTGCATATTTTGAAAGCTGAATAAACGTTTTACGGCTCGACCTTTTCCGGTCTGCACAAGGTAACGTCGGATGAGATCGATTTGTAAACCTCTCGAATGAGATTCAGATCATTTTCCGAAAAATAGTGGCTCAGGGTTTACAATTTTGACAAAACAGACGTTTCCTTTTTGAACGCATCCATTTATGAAAATTTTCAATTGCTTAGCATTCCCCGTCTTCTTTTTATCGACGTTTCCGGTTATAGGAGACGAATCAAAAACGACAGTCATCTTTGAAGACAATTTCGACCGGAATGAATCGCAGGAAGTGACCAACGAAGTTGGCGACGGTTGGTTTTCAAACAGTACCAAAGAGACCAAAGGCAAGAGTCGGCAATTTGATCTAAAAAACGGGGCATTGCAAATAACACAAATATTATATGAAAACTAATCGCAGAAAATTTATTAAAGGCCTCGGCGGCGCTGCTTTAGCGCTCCCAATGCTTGAATCGACGGCCCTTGCGGGTCAGGCCCCACCGAAACGCCTCCTCATTGCGGGTAATCCGTTTGGAGCGCACCCCGATTATTTCTTTCCTAAAGAATTTGGTAGAGATATAGAGTTATCTCCGACTCTTAAGTCGATGGATTGGATGAAGGAACGCATCACAGTTCTTTCTCATACCGACCATAACATGGTGAGCGGCCACGGACGTGAAGTGGCTTTTTTAAGTGGTGTTCTTCCGTCGGAAGCGGGTGGTTATCCGGATAAAAACATGTCACTCGACCAGGTGGTGGCCCGGGAGATTAGTGGCGGGAATCGCTTCCCGTCTTTAAATATAGCACCTGGCGGTGGCGTTCGAATGAGCTGGACGGCCAGTGGCGTTGAGAATGAAGTGATCACTTCGCCCCAAAAACTATATGATAAGCTTTTCGTGAATCTTTCCGAAAGAGAAAGAGGCGTCAGAAAGACCATGATCGATCGGGATGCCAGAATTCTTGATGCCGTGGCACATCGATTTTCGCGACTAAAGAAAACGGTCAGTAAAAACGATCTGGAGCGCCTCGATCGTTTTGAGACTTCGGTCCAGGAACTGGATAAGGCTCTAGGCAGCCAGCGCAACTGGGTGGACAGCGACAAACCCACCTACGATCTATCGAAACATTATCAGGAAGGCGAAATCACCGTGAAAAACGACTACGAAGCGATTTACGATATGGTGGCTTTCGCCTTCGAGACCGACCTCACCCGGGTAGCAACAATCGCTTATCCGGCGCATCTGAATTTCTCGTCTCTGGACGGAGTTAACCGCAGCTACCACGGCTGTACTCACAACGGAAAAAAAGAGGATCTCGCTGCTGAGCTGGCGAGGATCGAAGCCTTCCAGGTCGAACAGTTTTCACGTTGTCTGAAAAAGCTGGATTCTATACAGGAGCCGAACTCAGAAGGAACGATGCTGGATAACACTGTCGTACTGTTTGGTAGTGGTATGGGGTATGGTGGAACTCACTCCAATCGGAACCTGCCTATTATGCTCGCCGGAGGAGGGTTCAAGCACCTCGGACATGTCGACGCCTCGAAAAACGGGAAACATATGCCTCTGTGTAATCTTTATCTGACGATGATTCAGCGATTCGGTATCGAGCGCGAAGCATTCAATCTCAGCACAGGTACTTTTGATTTGAGCTATGCATAAGCTATATCTACCAGCCTTATTGTCCCTGCTCGTCGGGCTCAGCCCGCTCGCCGGCAGTGAAGCTCTGCTCGAAAAGCATTGCTCCACCTGCCATAACGACGAGAAATCGAAAGGGAAATTTAATCTCCGGTTTCTAGGTAATGAGCCGGATCATCAGAGTCTTGAGCATTGGATCACAGTTCTCGACCTCGTGGAGGCAGAGGAAATGCCCCCGGAGGAAGACAGTGAACTTTCTAAATCGGACCGCGAAACATTGGTGGCCTTCGTAAATCAAAAAATTCACGGCTACCAATCGGCAAGCCAATTGACGAAAAAGAGCAAGCCACGCAGGATGAATAATCGCGAGTTCGCGAACAGTCTCCGGGATGTTTTACTACTGGAGGATATAGGTGCCTACGGGATAACAGGTGACCTCGTTGGGGACACCCTCCACCACGGGTTTGATACTCACGGAGAGACCCTTGGTTTCAGTCCGTTTCATCTCGAAAAATATATGGCGGCGATACGGAAAGTGGTTGATCTAACGATCCTTTCCGGTCCAAAGCCCGAAGTCAAACAATATACCATTAAGCCGGAGCGGATTCAAAAAGAGCAACGGGCCCAAAGCTCAAAGCGCGCCGCCATATTCGGAAATAAGGAATTTTACGATTTTACCGATCCCCTGTCTTCCGCGATTTTCAGCGACTTTACTTCCGCTCCGCATTCGGGGCGCTATAAAATCGCAATTCAATGTACGGGAAAGGGTCGCCTTACTTTCCCTACCAAATACACAGGTCTTTACCCGGATGATCCGATCCAGGTGAGCCTTCATCTCGGTGACTGGGTAAAAACCTTTGATCTGCCGGATGACAAAATATTCGAAATCGTAGAGGATTGCTGGTTGCCCGCCGGAACTCCCCTTGAGCTGCGGAATCCCACTGACGGTCTGCGGCAATACGGCAATGGAAATTTCAAATTCCAATACCGGATGACTCCCGATTATTATGAAAAAGAGGATCCCGTTCGCTACCAAAAAATGTTGAAAGAAATCGCCGGCAAGATACCTGCTAAGAAACTCGGACGCAAAAAACCTGGCAATCATTGGTCGCACTGGGTAGACGTCTGGGACGGCCCCCGTCCGCGCATTGTTGGAGCTACTATAGAAGGGCCGCATTTCGAAAGTTGGCCACCGGAAACTAATATAGCTCTGCTGGGTGAATCCCCGGATGTAACCAACGCCGAAGCCATCCTTCGCCCCGTTGCGGAACGTGCCTGGAGACGTCCAGTCAAGGATGATGAGATGAAAGAGCTGGTAGATCTTGTTAAACTCAGTGCCGAATCGATGCCTCAGGTAGAGGCTCTAAAAGAGGGTGTTATTTCAGTCCTGATGTCTCCGTCTTTCCTGTTTCTGAATACAGAAGAGATGGATGAAACCGGGCGTCTCGGATCCAAACTCAGTTACTTTCTGACCAGTGCGCCGCCCAGCCCCCAATTGAACGAGTTTCTTGCAAATGGAAAGCTCAAGTCATTCGAGGGCGCCCGGGAGTACCTTGGTTCCGCGGTGAAAGAGGGGAGAGCCGATGCTTTCCTTGAGCATTTCCCATACGCGTGGATGGAACTTGCCGACATTAACTTTATGGCTCCGGACCCTGACAACTTTCGGTTCTACCACCGCAAAAGTGTGAGTGACGATATGGTGAATGAAGTACTGAATTTCTTCAGGCACGCCCTTGAAAACAATATACCGTTGCCGGAATTCCTCTCTGCGAACTACAGCTTTATCAATGCGGATTTAGCCGAAGTCTATGGTATTGAGAACGGCCCCAAAGATTCCAGATTCCAAAAGTATACTTTTACGGACGGAAGACGCGGCGGCCTTCTCGGTATGGGTGCATTCCTTACCGTTACCGCTGACACGCTATCAACGTCACCCATCCACCGGGCGATTTTTGTGATGGAGAACTTTATGGGGATCCACCCGACACCTCCACCGCCGGATGTAGAGATTAAAGAACCTGACGTTCGGCAGGCAAAAACAATAAAAGAGATTCTCAGCGCCCACACATC
This sequence comes from Verrucomicrobiales bacterium, assembly GCA_029213025.1. Classification (GTDB taxonomy): domain Bacteria; phylum Verrucomicrobiota; class Verrucomicrobiia; order Verrucomicrobiales; family DEV007; genus Arctic95D-9. The sequence goes on along the minus strand of JARGOZ010000026.1, from coordinate 33,169 downwards.
TGACAAAACCTGCGCGACATGTCATGAGGCGATCGACCCCTGGGGCTATGCCTTTGAGAGCTTTGATTCCATGGGGGCATGGCGAGATGTCTACTCCGTCCCTGACGCGACAACCGGAGATGAATCTCTTGACGATCAGAAAAGATCAAAGAAGCTGATGAGCACCGTCCCCATCGACGCGAGTGCAAGATTCAGGAACGGCACGGCCTATGAAGATATTGTCGGTTACCGAACGCAACTTCTCACCCCCGCTAATCGCGACCGGTTTGTGAGGTGCTTTATTTCCAAACTGTTACTCTATGCCAATGGTGAGTCTCCGGCTGATTCCGACTTCGTGGAAGTCGACAAGATCCTGAACATATCTGCCCAAAACAACTACCGGGTCGTTGATACCATAGCTGCTGTGGTGGCAAGTCCCTTGTTTAGAGATTAGCGGGAAATGGGCATCGATGTTCCGGTTTGGATCAAGGATGTCTTCGGTGAACCGTTCGCGACGCTGAGATTAAGAAGTATAAAAAGAAAGGAAAACAGGGATGACTCGAAAACTTACATTCCCTACCGGGCTTTCTTTCCGCTAATGGGATCTGCCATTTCGGAACGCCACTCGGTATATAGTTTTTTCATCGCTTCTACCCGCTCAGGATTTTGCGAACTGAGGTCGATTCTTTCACCGGGATCGTCGGCGAGGTTGTAGAGCTGGTATCCTGAGGGAATCGGCACGGTGCGAAACTCGGATTTGACGAGCCGTTTTTTCATCCAACTCGTAGGCATGGTAATCTTTGCCCTGTTCGCGATAGACGAGTTTCCACTCGTTGTGGCGGGCGACCCAGTTTTTTTGTTTGTTCCCTGAATCCCAGAAGACGGGATCGTCATGGAGTGATTCCACTTCTCCTTTGATCAGTGGAATGAGGCTTTTTCCATCGAGCGGCTTTTTCGGCTCAATCCCGGTGATTTCGGAAAGGCCGGGATACAAATCCCGATGAGTGACAAACCCTATGATTATGTCGTGACCCGCCCGTTTTCCGAAGAACACCAATGTCAACCCGTGGGTGACATATTCAAACTACTGAAGGAACTGGATGTGGAATGGAAGATCGTTCGAACCGATCCCTGGTTGCCCTGGGAGCTGTACAATCTGAAACAGGACCCCGCGGAAACCAACAATCTGGCTCCGGAAAATCACGACCTGGTTCTCAAACTCTCCCGGTATGCTAAAGCAGCCTGGCGACCGGAGCGGGATAACGATCCGGTGGGTCCGCGAACCAGCTTTCGCGACTATGTGAAATAGATCTGTTTTCCGGCCATCACAAAACACTGCTGAGGTAACTCCGCGATTCAAATCATGCGCGGATAATCACAATCGAGTCCAAGCCTAAATCCGCTCAGACCTATAGGCTGGAAGTATGAAGAACTTTCTCTACGCTTTGTGTTTTGTTTTCGCCGCCGGCTGCTTTTCCACCAATGGACTCTGTGAAGATAAGAAAAAACGGGAACCTCTGTTCGTCTTAGCCAAAGGCAAAAAGGTTGATTTTGTGAAAGAAATCAAACCGATCTTCGAGGAACATTGTATGCGCTGTCACCACAGCAAATCCCAGTTCACCCTTCTCAAATTACACACCAGGGAACAAATTCTCGCAGCTACGACGAAGGATCGCCCGATCCTGATCCCCGGAAACGCGAGGAACAACAGCTTGTATCTGGTAACTGCACTGCCGAATTATTTTGTGGAAGCGATGCCCGCTCAGGGACACAAGCTGTCGGACGAAGAAAAAGACAAAATTTACCGCTGGATCAATCAGGGAGCAAAATGGCCTGATAATGTGATCCTCGATGTAGATCCGAGAGTAGAGATCATAAAAGAAGGCTCTCTGTAAGGCTTTTGCGCTGCGAATAGCTGATTATCAGCACCGGTGATTTGTCGCCTCTACGGCGATTCATTTTACCGATTCAGGAGAGAAATCGCAAAAAAACGCGGTCCCGGGGAGTTTTTCCTTCTTTACCTGACCTGTTTTTGATTGCGCAAATTCAAAAAAGAATTATTTCTTTCGCAAGATCGTCAAAAACGGCTGACCCGCCGATCCAGCATTGATTGGACTTGGTCGTAAAAAACGAAATTTAAAGGAGATATTTTTCACCCAGGCATGCCCTGATTTTCATCAACATAAACCAATCTTATACCCATCCCTGACTTGTCAGGGGCTGTTTGTTCAATAATGAAAGTCCTGATCGTTGGGGCCGGCGGAGTCGGTCGGGTGGCCACGTGTAAACTGGCGGAAATGATTGGTGAATCTGTTGATGAGATCACTCTCGCCAGTCGTACGGAAGAAAAGTGTCGAGCCATCGCTTCCGACATTTCGGAAAAACTGGGTAAAACGATTCACACCGCGCAAGTGGATGCTGACGAGGTCCCGGAAATGGTCAGTTTGATCAGGGATTTCCAGCCCGGGCTGGTCGTAAATCTGGCTCTGCCATACCAGGATCTCACGATCATGGATGCGTGTCTTGAGACCGGTGTTCACTACCTGGATACTGCGAACTACGAACCTCGCGATACCCCGAAATTCGAGTACCACTGGCAGTGGGCCTACCACGACCGGTTTGCATCGAACGGCATCATGGCCCTGCTCGGTTCCGGATTTGATCCCGGAGTAACCAATGTGTTTTGCGCCCACGCTGCGAGTAACATTTTCGATACGATCGACACGATCGATATCATCGACTGTAATGCCGGTGATCACGGTCTGCCGTTCGCGACGAATTTTAACCCCGAAATCAACATCCGCGAAATCACCCAACCGGGTCGATGGTGGAATGTCGATCACTGGGAGGAAATCGAAGCTATGTCGGTTCACCAGTCATTCGATTTCCCCGAAGGCATCGGGCCGAAAGATATCTATTTGCTCTATCACGAAGAGATGGAGTCTCTCTCGAAGCATCTCGATATACAGAAGATCCGTTTCTGGATGACCTTTTCGGAAAAATACCTCACCCACCTGCGGGTGTTGGAAAACGTCGGCATGACCTCGATCGAACCGGTCGACTTTAACGGACAGCAGATTGCTCCTTTGGAATTTCTCAAAGCAGTTCTTCCGGAGCCAGCATCCCTCGGCCCGCTTACCAAAGGCAAAACCTGTATCGGCTGCTTAATTCGCGGTACCAAAGACGGGCAGCCGAAAACTCACTATATCTACAACATCTGCGATCATGAATCCGCCTACGCCGAAACGGGTGCCCAGGCGATCAGCTACACCACCGGAGTACCGGCTGCAGTCGGAGCCCGCATGATGATAGATGGACACTGGATGAAACCCGGTGTCTGGAATATGGAGCAATTTTCTCCCGACCCCTTTCTCAAAGAACTCGCACAGCGCGGTCTACCCTGGACCGAAGTTGAATTTGACTGTTCAACACTCGCTACTCAAACCAATAACAACACTCCGTCCGTAGGTGCCTCATGAACATCGATATACTCAGCCCAGAATCTGCACCCTGTCTCTATACAGAACTGCTTAAATCCACGCAGACGGGACGAAGACACACGTTACCTTTGCATCAAATCGAAGGGTCCACCTACGTGCTTGATATGGTGAAAATTCGGGAAAACATGTCGATTCTCGACCGGGTCCAGCGCGAGTCAGGTTGTGAAGTGTTACTGGCCTTGAAAGGTTTCTCCACCTACTGCGCCTTTGACGAAATGCGCCCGTATCTGGCCGGTTGCTGTGCCAGCGGACTGTGGGAAGCCCGGCTCGCCCGGGAAAAATTCGGTAAGCAGGTTCATACCTATTCACCGGCTTTTTCCGATTCAGTGATCGATTCCATCATTGGTTACTCCGATCATATCACTTTCAATTCTCTATCCCAGTGGAACCGATACCGGAATATCTGTAGAGAGAAAAAAAGTCTTAAATGCGGTCTGCGAATCAATCCGGAATGCTCTACCGGACGGGTTCCGCTATATGATCCGTGCGCACCCTTTTCCCGACTCGGTGTCAGGGCCGAAGAACTCGCACTAGCCGGCGAAAAAGTATGGAAAGGCATTTCCGGACTGCACTGCCATACTCTCTGTCAACAGACCACCGAACCACTTGAGCTGACCCTGCGTCGGATCGAGGAAAAATTCGGTGCCTGGCTCGGTCGTTTGGAATGGTTCAACTTTGGGGGCGGCCACCACATCACCCGCGAAGACTACGATGTCGACCACCTCATTTCACTGGTGAAAGAATTTTCCGAGCGCTGGCAGTTGAAAGTATACCTGGAGCCGGGCGAAGCCCACGTTCTCGATGCCGGTTGCCTCGTCGCCTCGGTGCTGGATGTTATCCACAACGGTATGGATATAGCGATCCTCGATGTATCCGCTACATCGCACATGCCGGATGTATTGGAAATGCCCTATCGCCCGCCGGTTACCAACTCCGGTAATCCCGGTGAATTCCGCTATACCTACCGGCTTGGATCACCATCCTGCCTGTCGGGTGACATCATCGGCGACTACTCTTTCAAAAAACCACTGAAAGTGGGTGATCGGATCGTGTTCGAAGATCAGGCGCAGTATACCATGGTTAAAACCACCAACTTCAACGGTATTCAGCATCCCTCCATTGCGATGTGGGATTCCGAAACCGGTCACTACGAAGTATCCCGCCAATTCACCTATGACGACTTCGTAAGTCGATTAGGATAATTTGATTCGACTGTACAGGGTACAATGTAGGACTGTACCCTGTACAATCCGTGACTGTACCCTGTTAGGTCTTTCCCATCCACGCCCCGAACGGGCCATTATTCAATTCCATAAGGATATGAAACCGAATGTACATTTCACCTTCTTAATTGGATCGGGGCCTTTTTGCTATTCACTTTATCGACGGAGTCGATCACAGGGCTGCAACGATATGCACTGCCGCCTATTGCCAAATATGGACTAATTTTTTGCTGCCTTTTTGCGCCGACAATATTTTTGTTGGCACGATATGGAAAATTGGGCCAGGAAATACTGCAGAAATGGTGGCCTGCATTAGGTATCGGCTTCGTTACCTCATTTTTCGTTCCTCTGGTACGTTTCGCCGTTGTGAAGGCATATAACTGACACATTCAGCAACTGCAGCTCAAACATTCCGGTTGCGGCTGGCCAGAGGCTCATTCTCCGGATTAGCAAACTGATCTGAACATAAAAGGATTGCCGCAACAATACCGGTTTTCCATCTTGACCACTAACCATGAGCCGTGGAGCTTACACGTTCCGATGAAAAAGTATCTGACCCTCATTTTCCTCTGGCTGAACTCAGCAGCAGCCGGAGATGTCCAATTCGAATTTCATGTCTACCGAATGGAGGCTGCGATTGGAATGGCGCTGGAAGAAAGGCTCATCACCGGAGGCGAGGCGGCAATCGGTGCGTATGATAAGCTACCGGATTTTGTTCGACAGCGACGGATCACCGAACTCGACACCCTCTCTCTAACAGCTCCTCCTGGGGACAGAGTGAGGAAGGCTTCAAAAGAAACGCACATCAACCTACCGGCGCATGAAGCGGTCGACGGCCTCGAAATTGAAATGACTCTGGAATCAGAGGACGGGAGTATCGATTTCACCTATTACGCAGCCTATACCAACGAAGAAAAAGATCAGCCAATCGAAAGAACTGTCACCTCGCAGATGCAGGGAAAAAGCGGTGTACCGATGCTACTTTGCCGATGGCAAATGGAACGGGACTGGCTGCTCCTCATCGGCAAAGCAACTGGTCCCGATATAGCAAAACCGGCAAGTCCCAAAGGCCACATTCTCTATATAGAATCAGGCTTTTATCCCTCCGCTACCTCGGCAAAATCCGGGCGGGATATGCTCGCCTCAACCAGAATCCCCTGCCTGAGCGGCAAACAGGGCCGGGCGGAAATGACAGCCTGGATCGACGATGACAATATTCTCGACACAGATCAACCGGGCTTCCGGGTGTTTCTCGATCCCGATCTGTATGAGGACGGAACCGTCAGACTCACCGCAAAATGCGGTTACATCGTCCAGGCAGGCGGCCGAACCCGGCTGGAAAACGGTGAGCGGACCCGCCGGTTAAAAATCAGGGAAGTCAGCGACACCTTCGATATGCAAGAGGGCGTTTTAGCGGGAAGAAAATCAAAGATCGCCGCGCTCGAAGATATTGATACCAAAGAAGACAATTACGTAGCTGCGTTCAAATTTGTCAGAGCAAAAGCGGAGTAAACGGAGTCCGCTTTTGAACCTTGCCGGTCAAAAGCAGCCCCGCTCCGAAAGTAGGTATTGACCTGTTGTCAGGCCACGCATTCCGCATTTTCCTGTCCAATTTCCGCTCCTGCCAATTCCAGGCGCAGACGGTCCAGCTTGTCGAACGGCAGCGACGTAAAGAGTTCCACCCGGCGGCGAATCTCGATCGAGACCGCTTTAAAAACCCGGAACAGCTCTTGTTCATCTCCGGTTACTGCCAGCGGATCCGCCGAACCCCAGTGAAGCACAACCGGATCTCCGGACCAGGTCGGGCAGTTGTTGCGGGAATGATCACAAACCGTAATCACAAAATCGAAATCCCGTCCCTGCAATTCATTCCAGCTTTTGCTTCGGGCTTCGGATGCATCCACCTGATGAACTTCCTCCAATACGCGTTTCGTCATTGGATGAACTTCTCCCCGGGGATTCGATCCCGCGCTGAAGACTTCGAATTCGTCCGGAGCAATTTTCCGGGTTAAGTATTCCGCGAAGATACTGCGGGCTGAGTTTCCTTCACACAGGAATAGAATCGTATAGCGTTTCCCTTGTTTCATTTTCAGTAGTTATCTATGTTTTCTTTTACCCGGATTGTTCGGGGTTTAATAAATTGATTCAGCCGGCTTTGACAGGCTCCTGATTCCCGCTCAGAACCATATTGGCCCATTCTCCAATTTCATCATTGAGCGCGTCGCGGACCCTGCGAAAACGGTCCAACTCTTCCTCGGGAGAAACCTGCCCGCGGGTGGACGGGGCTTCGATCACCCACCTCCAGTGCTGTTCGGCAAAAGGATACAGTTTCGGGCAGTAATCCTCTTCGGTCTGACAAACAAAGATGACGTGACTCACCGAGATCAGCCGCATAATATCATCTAAAGATTTGGTGACCTGGTGGGAAATATCTATACCAGCCTCTTCCATTACCTGAATCGCTTTTGGGTCTACCTCTCTCGGCTCTAATCCCGCACTGAAAGCCGCAAAGTGATTCCCGAACCGCTTCCTCAATAGACCCTCCGCCATTTGGCTCCGGGCGGCGTTGTGAGAACAGACAAACAGAACGTTTTGTTTTTTTATAGAACAAGCCTCCTCGTCATCACCGAGACAAATCGAAACCGGCAGACAGGACTCAGGATTTCCCATACAGCAGTCCACACTCAGAAACCGAAGCAGCTCACCCACCCCTTTGATTTTGATCGAATAAATCATCGACCGCCCCTCGCGCCGCGAACAAACAAGTCCCGTGGATGCCAATTCTTTGAGATGAAACGACAGAGTATTCGCCGGCATCCCGACGAGACGGGCCAGCTCACCGGCGGCGACTCCGTCAGGTCCGAATCCGGACAGCGACTTGAAAATTCGAAGTCGGGGCTCGCTTCCCAGGGACGCCAAAGCATCGGCAGCTGCGCTTGTTTCCATATTTCCAGAATTATAGAAATAAAAACAAGGGAAGTCAAAATGTTCTTGTTTTGTGGCGGTTTTGTTTACTTGGTGCGGAAGGTGCGGCTGTCTATCAGATCGAGCAGAAGATCCCGAAACCGGTTTCCTTTTGCTTTGTTTTGCTGAATGATCTCAGCGATTTCATGACGCTCAGCGTAGTTGGGAACCCGCCCCGTTGCGTAAGTCAGGAGCTTTTCAGACAGACATTGCGAAAAGATATCGATATTCTCCACCATCCATTTTTTCAGGTCGGCGGAGCCATTGATCTTTGTGCCATCCGGCAATACACCGGTGGAATCGACTGCTTTACCGGTATTGGGCCATTCGCTGCGCCAGCGTCCTACGGGATCGAAATTTTCCAGGGCAAAGCCAAGCGGATCAATCAAACGATGGCAACCCGCGCAGGATACATCGGTGGTGTGAGCAGCTAGAAGTTCGCGCGGAGTGGTGGCTCCCCGGGTATCCGGAGTTAGGGCGGGAACATCGTTGGGAGGTTCGGGAACAGGTTGCCCCAGTATATTTTCGTAGACCCACGCTCCCCGGAGAACCGGCTGCGTATCGACGCCGTTGGCCGTCGCCATCATCACCGCCGATTGACCGAGCAAACCGCCATGTTTGTGGTTCCGCGGCATGGGGAGTTTCCGGAAACGGTTCTTTTCCGTATTATCCAGCTTTTTCACATCAAAACCTTCCGGAGTAAACCGGTAGTTCCGGCGGACAAACTCGAGAGTGGAAAACGTAAAATTCGGATCAATAAAGTCTTCCATCGGTCGGTTGGATATGAGCATCTCCAGTATAAAACGCTCCGACTCGCGCCGCGCGATAGCGGTCTCTTCATCTGAAAAACGAAAACCGGCATCCGGCATGATTTCCGCGAGCTGATTGAGCCCCAGCCACTGTCCGGCGAAATCCGTGACAAACGTCGACGGCCATTTCTTTGGCAGTAACCGCAGCGCCTCCTCTCTCAGTTTGGCCGAATCAGTCAACTCGCCGCTCCAGGCAAGATGGGTCGTTGTAGACGTCGGCGGATGTAGAGTGAGAAAAAAGGCGAGCCTTGTGGCGAGGTCGGAAGAATCCAGCTCTCCCGGTGTAAATGCCCGATAAAGAAACCGGGGTGAAATCAGGATGCTGCGAAGCACGAGATTGAGGGCTTCATCCGGGGAATTTCCTTCCGCGAGATGTTCCTCCGCTATCGCAACATAACTGTCGATCACCTCTGCATCCGGGTTGCGGCGGAATACGCGTGGCAACAGGTAGGCAACCATGCGCCGGGCTGTTTGTTCAGGTGATTCACCCGGCTTCGCTGCAGCCTGAATTCTTTCTCTCAATTTATGCCGCCTTTTTTCACCCGGCCCGTCGATCAGTTTCAAAGGCCCCTCCAACTTCAGGTGGTGGATTTCGAGACAGGGGCCGTTTTCATGATAATCACAGGCTATCGTATCGCCCAGATTGTTTCGCCCCGAAACAGAGCCGAGAAAGGCGAATAACTTTTTCACCAGCGGATCCTCCATCGAGGCGCGGCTCAAATCGAGATCCGGATCGGCGAGATGGCGCTGAACCGCATCCCAGCCGTTTTTGCCCCGGAGAGATCCTGTATTTCGCAACCGCTCCCCTACCGTTGTCGCTGCCCGCCAGGCCGCGAAGTATCGTTTGTTCTTTTTAAACCGGTATTTGAAGTGATCCGGTTGGGTCTTTGGATCGTGGCCCAGCGGAGCGTTCGCCCAGCGAAAGATCGGGGTCTCCCCTTTGTAGAGTTCCGCCTCGAAAGTATATTTTTTCGGCGAATCTGTAGTCACCCGAATTTCCTGCAGAAACCGAAATGCATCGATTTTGGAACGGTTGCTGGCATCGACCCGGCGCGCCCGGATTTCCAGAACCATATCATCATCCTTTTTCAACCATCCATAGGCTTCCTTGCGAAAGGTCGAAACATCCACGGTAAGCCGGTAAATCCCCGAATAGGGAATCTCGATCCGGCTTGGCCACGTGCAGGAACGCATGATGTCCTCGCCATGGGAGACCAGGCGGAGAGCCCCCTTGTGAATCGACGCGGCTGAAAAGCTGAGCACAAGATCTTCCGGACCGGCTGTCCAGGTTCGGGAACCGGGATCAGTTTTGCGGGCAGGCGGGAAAAGCTCTTCAGCAACCTTCGAAGCGACATCAGTGTAGCTCGCCATAAGCGGCGGAGACAAAACCAGCCCCTCACCGAGGTTGTTGAACCCGTGGACAACACTGTCCTTCGGAAATCCGGCAGGAACTTTGAACTCCGGTAAGTTAAAAAGCTGTCTGATAGAGTTTTCGTATTCCGTTTTCGTCAATCGGCGTGGCAGAGTGCCGCCGATCGGTGTGTTCGCCAGCAGTTGCCTGTCGATCCATGATTTCAGTTCTACTTTTTCATCCGCGCCGGGCTGATCCTTTTTCTCCGGCGGCATTAGATTCTGGTTCGTGACCCGCAGCACCTCCTCCCACAAAGAGCGATTCTCTTTTTTCGTCCAGTCCACCGTGGTGAAATCGAGGTTCACATCGCCCTTTTCGGAATCGCCGTCGTGACAATCCAGACAGTAGTTTGAGAGATATTCCACCACCACATCCGGCACATCGGTATCTCCCTTTGTTTCGACAGCTGCTCTTTCGTCGGCGAAAACCGTCGATGCAGCGAGAAGAAAGCAGAAAATGAAACGCATGGCGGACCTTACCCGGAACCGGCCCGGAATAAAGTCTCTGAAGATGCCTTATCATGTAAAAATCGCGATTTTCTGTCGCAGAGCCGGAGGGCCGGTTTTGCTCTTGCCTTACCGCAAAATCCCCCGAAATACGCATTTTGCTTTGCGCCATTCTTCGATTTACCTACTGACATGTGTTCACGATTCGCGGGCTTTCTGGTACTCGTATTTTTGCAATCGCTTTCCAGTCAGGAGATTGATTCGTATGATTATTGGAATCTGGACGCCCCGGAACACAGCTATTGGACCCGCGATTTACATGATCCCTTCACGGCGATCAAAGACGAACTGGAAAGCGGACGTCTGCCACTCGACTTTTCCAGCGAAAAAGCCTTTGTAACCAGTCTGCTTCAGCACCTGAGAATCCCGGTCTCTTCGCAGACCCTGGTGTTTTCCACAACCAGCCTGCAACTGAGCCTGATCTCCCCGCGCTCTCCGCGAGCGCTCTATTTTAACGAAGAAATCTATGTCGGTTATGTCCCGGGAGGCAAAATTGAAATCATTTCGATGGATCCCGAGCTGGGAGGGATTTTCTACATTTTCGATATCCCGAAAAGAGGGCGCACCATCGAGATTCAACGCTCCCAAAGATGTATGAATTGTCATTCGGACGAGGACACAAGGGACTCCCCCGGTCTGGTGATAAAGTCCGTGATCCCCGGGCAGAGAGGCGGCAGCCTCGACTCTTATCGTCGCCATGAAACCGGCCATCAGATTCCGTTCCATGAAAGATTCGGCGGGTGGTATGTGACTGGCGGCGAAAACCTCGGCAGTCACCATGGCAATGTCATTGGCAACTTCAGTAAGGAGGGAATCGTCACCAGACCTGTGGAGCCGGGTCATACCTTTGACTGGTCGATATTCCCGGTCCAGACCAGCGACGCACTGGCCCACCTGTTGCACGAGCACCAGGCCGGGTTCGTGAACCGGGTGCTGGAGACGCACTACCTGGCTCGCGGTTGGCTCAAACAGGGAAACGGCCAAATGTTATCCAGACACGAAACCGACCTCGATGCCCAGGTCGACTTACTGGTGAGATATCTCCTCTATGCAGATGAGGCCGAATTCCCGGCAGGCGAGATATCCGGCGATGCTCAATTCAAAACAGAATTTCGGGCAAACCGACTGACATCTTCCGACGGAAAATCGCTCAAAGACTTTGATCTGAAAAACCGAATGTTTCGCTTCCGTTGCAGCTATATGATTTACAGCCCGGTTTTTCGAAAACTGCCGCCAATGGTTAAAGACGCAGTCTATCAAAAGATGGAAAAAATTCTCTCAGCCGGAAGGGAATCAGACAAAACGTTTGCCTACCTACCGCATGATGAACGCAAATCGATCCGGGAGATTTTGCGGCAAACTCATCCTGACTTGTCGCATTGGTAAAAAAAAATGAGCGCCCCCGTTATCAACCGGAGCGCTCATTTGGATGTTGATCAGAAAAGAAAGGAATTAGCTGTTGTCATCAGCTTTTTCAGTAGGCTTTCCGGCCTGCAACCAACCGGAAATACCGGCCGAGAGGTGCTTGATTTTCGCGAAGCCGGCTTTCTCAGCAGCCTTTGCACCGGCCTTGTAAGCGGAGCAGGAAGGACCACCGCAGTAAGCAACTACGAGCTTGTCTTTGTTTTCACCGAGAGCCGCCGCGATGTTTTCTTTATTGGCACGGAAATCGATCGCACCCGGAATGTGACCCTTCTGGTAAGACTTCGATCCGTTTACGTCGATAAGGATGACTTCATTCTTCGCGATCGCTTCTTCAAGCTCGCTGATGCTGATATCCGGATATTCACCGGCAAAAGCGGCGCAAGCAAGTAATGAACAGGCGATTGAAGCGATAGTTGTTAGTTTTTTCATGTTGTATTTGTTGTTGGTTTTGTTTGTAACCGGTCACAGCCTATCCGGGAGTGACCGAAATTGGATACGGAATAAGTCGAAATCCGGAGCGGATTGCGATGGCGGGCGAGTTTCGCGAAGGCGTGAAGAACCACCCGGTTTTATGTGTTAGCAGCGCCCGACCGACGCTGAAGAGTGATCTCAGCATGGGTAAAATAGGGTGAGTTGTTTTGTGAAAGAGATGAACATAAAAATGTTCGGCCTGCTATTTCCGTGAATGACTCACGATGGAATTTCTTTCCCGAAAAATCGCGGAATTTTTTTTACCTAATCATGGACTAACGGCAATGACAGCCGGAACTCCATTCGCCCCAAAACTAAATAAACAGATGATTCAGATTCCGGTCTGCATTGGAAAAACTATCCACTTCCAGTCCCAGCCGCTGCATTAACGTGATATACAAATCACCCAGGAGCGGCGCATCTTTTGCCGAACGATCAATTGCGACGTGGCTGCCGTGTTGAAATCCTCCGCCGGCTACTAAAGCAGGCAGATTCTGGTTACTGTGGCGGCTGGCATCGCCCATCCCTGTCCCGACAAGAATAACCGTATCATCGAGCAAAGACTTCCCGGTGGCGGTTTTCTTCTCTTTCAATTGATCCAGAAAACCATTGAAACAGTGGATGTGGGAGGATTCGATAGAGATCAGATCGCGAATCATGGCCGGATCATTGCCGTGATGTGACAAACCGTGATAACCCGATTTGAGGGCGCGACCGTCGATCGAGAAAACCTGACCGAGACCATCGAGAAAACACGACAATACCCGTGTCGAGCCGGTGTCGAGCGCCAGTGTCATCAAGTCATACATGATCTCCTCCGCTTCGAGTTGCAGGTTCGGGGTGATCGGATCGTAGTTGGGCAGTTGATAGTTGGGAGTCGGCACCGGATCATTGATTGCCTCGATCTGCCGGGTCATTCTTTTTTCCACCGCCCGGACCGAATCAAAATATTCGGCCAGTTTTTGTTTATCCCCGTGTGGCAGTGTCGCTTCGAGACGCTTCGCGTCATCCAGCACGTTGTCGAGGGCACTGCGACCACTCCGCAGCAGATGCTCCGCCCGGTCCCGGTCGCCCTCTGACATAAACATCGTACGGTAAAAAACCGACGGGCGCTGAATCATCGGCAGAGCAATACCCTGTTTGGTAAAGCTCATCGCCTTGGCACCTTCGCCGGTACCGGCTGTCAGTTCGATCGACGGAAAGCGGGTCTTTTTGCCCAGCTCATCCGCGATCATTTGATCGAGCGACCAGTTTTTCAGGCTTTGGCCGCAGAGGAAATTGTTCCACGCGTTGTGTCCGTTTTTTGCCCGGTGATCGAGACCGGAAAAAATGGTAAAATTGTCACGGTTCCCCTCCAAAGGCTTGAGGGTGGGCGACATCTCATAGTCACGACCGGCTGTTTTGGGAAAAAATCCGTTTTGGTGCCAGCCCAGATAAGTTCCGATCGCGACGAAGTTACGGGGAACATCCGAATCCGAAGAGGCTCCACCAAATGCCTCCAGCGCAGGAATGGCAAGAGTTGCAGCTCCGGCCTTCAGAAAATGGCGTCGGTTCGTTGATGCGGAATGAATCATACAGACTTTCGATTAAGATTGCGGAAAGGCAGGATAAAGCCGCCCGAATGAGTATCCAGAAATTTATCGCGCCGGTGCGTTTACGTCACGATTACCCTCCAAACGGCAAAATGTACTGATGATCACAAAATCCGTCCGAACATATGCCCTCATCCTGTCTGTATTCATTGCCGCCCCCTTTCTGCCTGCGGACGAAACACGTTCAACGGTCCAAACCCTTTCCTCCGTGGAAGCAGTCAACCAACTTCTCGGAGTCAGAACTACCGGCTCCGCTCTTTCCCCGAGGGCGTCGGAATACATCTACACTCCAACTGTCCGAAATCCCGTTTACGGCAGCCTGTATGGTCGGCCCAATTACTCGAAATATCAGTCCGTGACGTCCCGCCTGAAAAAGGCGAATCGCAACCGCTACCGTTCCATTTATCAAAGCCCAAATGCCACCAACCTGTTCTATCGGGGCAGTGTTGGACTTCGGTAAATTTCGCTACGAACCGGAGCTGAGACTCCAATCCGGAAGACGCACCAACTCACCGCCTTTCTGAGCGGACTCGTGGGCAAGAATGCCGGTGCAGGTAATATTGGCCGATTGGACTGCGTTAGGATACCCCTCCCCCCTGCCGGCCAGCAACTCGACAAACTGGTGAACCAGATGCGGATGCGATCCGCCGTGACCGGCACCCTGGGTAAAGCTGAGATGTTCCTCCCCGCCTTCACCGCCGTAAACGCCACCGGTCGTAAACGGGGCAATTTCTTCCGGTAAAAGATGAGCAAAATCGGGACACTCGACCCGTTCAGGGATCTCCGGCTCCGGCTTTTTGGCGGTGTGAACGACAAGTGGTTCGTGTTCCACCAGCGGCCATTCCACCGCTTTTTTGGATCCATACACTTCAAAGCTTTCTCTATACTGCCGGGCCACATCAAAGAGTGACCGGTAAACCTGAGCGGAGAGATCGCTGTCTGTAAATTTGATATGGCAGGTTTCCACAGCATAGGGCGACCCGTAGCAACTATGCATCTCCTCCCGGATCGTTCCGGAAGGGAAACAGGATACATATTCCGCTTCATTTCTCGCCAGTCCCAGCACCGGCCCCACACAATGGGTTGCATAGTGCATCGGCGGCAGCCCCGGCCAGTATCCGGGCCAGCCATCCATATCCTGTTGGTGCGAGGCTTTCAAAAACTGCAGCTTTCCGAGTTCCCCGGTATCATAGAGATGTTTCATATAGAGAAACTCCCTCGCGTAAACGACGGTCTCCATCATCATGTATTTGAGACCGGTCGATTGTGTCAACTCGACGATTCGGCGACAATCATCCACTGAAGTTGCCATCGGCACCGTACACGCCACGTGTTTACCGGCTTCCAGTGCTGCAATGGTCTGCTCGGCATGATTGGGAATCGGCGTATTAATGTGCACCGCGTCAATATCCGGATCCACCAACAGGTCTTGGTAACTTTGATACCGTTTTTCGATCCCGAATTTGTCTCCAATTTCGTTCAGGGATGCCTCCGTCCTCTGACAAATTGCCGCCATTTCCACTGCGGGATGACGTTGATAGATCGGGATGAACTCAGCTCCAAAACCGAGCCCGACGATGGCGATACGTGGTGTGCTACTCATTTTTCTTTATTGTGTAAAACAGATTCGTTCACTGCAAGTCAAGTTTCAAGCGGTGCGGCCGGATCGTCTCATCCAGGCCGGGTTTGCCCTTACTCTTTTCAACCGGCGGCAGCTGCTTTTCGTAGCGAGCGGGAAGAAATTTTTCCAAAGCCGCCTGTTGCTCCTGAACCTCCGGTTTGCCAAATAAATTGGTCCATTCCATCGGATCGTTTTTTACATCGTATAATTCCCTGACTCCCTTTTTTTCAAAGATCAGATTCCACCGGTCATCGTGGACCGATGCATTTCCCTCCCCTCGAATGGTCAGGGTAGGTTGCCATTCCAACCCGGGATTTTTCAGTAGAGGCACAAAGCTGGTTCCATCCAGATTTTTCTTCTCCGGCAGGTGGCAAAGCTCGATCAGGGTGGGATAAAGATCGATGAGATTAACCGGTCTCCGGCAGATTAGCGGTTTTTCCGAACCGGGAAGTTTCACAATGAGCGGACACCGGGTTGATTCACTCCAGAGCGACCCTTTTCTGTAGCGAAGTTTTTCACCGAGGTGCCAACCGTGGTCACCCCAGATCACTACAATCGTATTATCTGCGTGAGGACTTGTGCGCAGTCCGTCCAGAATCGTTCCTACACAATGATCAGCGAACGAAGTGCAGGCGAGATAGGCACGAGCCGCTTCGTTGAGAAGATTGTTTTGCTCCAGCCACAGGTAGTCTTTGGTTTTACCTCCCGCTTTCTTCCCGTTGGGAAGAAGTATATCATCGAAATCATTTTCCCTGATCTCCGGACGGTAATTTTTATCTTCGGGATAAAGATCCCAGAACTCCTGCGGACTATAGAAAGGCAAATGCGGTTTGGATAAACCCACGGCAAGAAAGAAGGGTTTATCGTGGGATTTCTGTAGTTCTTCAGCGGCCCATTGCGCGGTCAGAAAATCATTGGTTTTCCGGACGCCCCCTCTGGTAACGCCCCAGGCAAATTCACTGCCGGACGATTTGGTATGCTTTGATGGAGGTGCCTTTTTTCCATGGATGAGATTTTTGTCCCGGGAAGTAACCGTGCTTCTATCGACCCCGTATCCACCCGGTGAAGGCACCCAGCTGTCATACATCCAATGTCCGGGGTCACTTCCTTTTGCGGTAGTTTGTCGATGCGCAATCTTGCCCCGTGACACGGTGAAATATCCGTTCCCCGAAAAATACTCGGGAAGAGTGGCATGAGTTTGAACAAGCCCGGAATCCAGCATATTCTGACTGTTGCCGTAAATACCGCTCCGGTAAGGCATAAAACCGGAAAGAAGGGCAGACCGCGAAGGCCCGCACACCGGCCCGGGACAGTGTGCATTCTGAAAAACCACACTGCCCTCCTCCGCAAACCGGTCTAGGTTCGGAGTAATTGCCTCAGGATGACCGCCGAAGCAGCCCACCCAGTCATTGAGGTCATCGATGGCGACGAACAATACGTTTGGTTTTTCCGCCTTTTCAGCGAGAGCCAAACCCGCCGGAAAAAGCAGGCAAACAGAAAAACACACCAGTCGGTATAGATTCGATAAATACATGACGGTGCCCAGCTTCCGCGAAGGTAGAATTTTTGACAAGGCCGATGATTTACGCAAAAACTCCGCTGGTTTTCCCGGGCCCTGGATGCTTTGATGAAATCACCGGAAACTATCCTCTCTTTTCCATGAATATTATTATCCCGGCCATAGCGCTGGCCCTGGCCTGCTGGCTCGCATTTTCCAAAAAACTGGCGAAGTCCGAAAAGTGGCAGGCCACCGTTACTCCGCTTGCTTCCATTATGGGTAGCGGTTTTCTTATCTCAGCTCCGCTGTTGGGAGGATTGGTAGGAAAATGGGCAGTGCTTTTTATGGCGGCCCTTCTCGTCCTCGCCTTCTGTGTCGGCTCAGCTTTGCGCTATAATATTCGGAACTTCGAACCCATCGAAGAGGAAAAAGGAAAAATTCAGTGGCTGGCTCTGGTATCGAGATTTGTTCTGACCGGAGCATACTTTATTACAGTCGTCTATTATCTCGAGCTGCTCGCCGCCTTTGCCCTGAAACAAATGGGTATATCCTCACCTTTGGCAGCAGATTTCATTACTACAGGCATACTGCTATTCATCGGGCTGATCGGTATATGGAAAGGTCTGGCTTCCCTGGAAAAAATCGAGGAATACGCCATCGCACTGAATCTCGGTATGATTGGTGCTCTCCTCGCCGGGCTGGTGATCTTTAACTCCAAACTTTTACTAACCGGTGCATGGTCTCTGCCGGACGTGGACTCATCGATCAGTCGACATGATCTGCGGGTACTTCTCGGGCTGCTCATCGTTGTACAGGGCTTTGAAACGTCCCGTTACCTCGGTATGGAACATTCAGCCGACCTGCGAATCAAAACGATGCGGAATGCCCAGCTTCTCTCCGGAGTGATTTACCTCGTCTTTGTCGGGCTGGCTACCGTTCTGTTCCACAATAAGATGGGTGCCGAAGTCACCACGATCTTAAACCTTTCCGCAGAGGTCGCCATGGTGCTGCCTTTTCTACTGACGATTGCAGCCGTCGGAAGCCAGTTCAGCGCAGCAGTGGCAGATAGCGCAGGGGCCGGCGGACTGATCGAAGACCTGACAAAACAACGTCTTCCGGAAAAGTATGCCTATATCATTATCCTCGTTGTAACCATCATACTCGCCTGGTTGGTAGACGTAAATGAAGTCATCGCTCTGGCATCCCGCGCTTTCGCGCTGTTTTATGCATTGCAGTGTTTAATCGCTGCTCGACTGGCCTTTTCAAGTGATAGCAAATCCATTCCCCGCTTCGTATTTTTCGCTGTTCTCGCTATGATTTGTTTTTCCGTTTTTCTATTCGGAATTCCAGCAGAAGGATAGTATATCGAAACTTACTCCACTCGCGAAAAACGAAAAGCAGGGTAAAATGCAAAACTGAAAATGTCTCAAGTTACAAACCTCGGATTAATTTGCATTCGTCTCGTCGACGAAAATCTGGATGCACTTAATTGCGTTTCCGATCCTCTGCATAACGAAGAGGTCGTTCACAACTTGCGGGTCATGACGAAGCGCCTTCGCGCTGCGTGGAAGGTGGTACCCGATTCGGAATCCGCCAGTGGGAGAAAATCAGCCTTGAAAGAACTGTCCGCTCTGTTGGCGGGGAAAAGAGATATTGACGTGCTAATTAATCTGGCTCAGCAGATGGCCAATATTCATCCGGACGCTCCGTTTTCCACAGTTGTAAAATCTCTCGAGGAACAGATGCCGGAACCTGTGACGGACCAATCCGGCGAAGCAATTCGTTCGATCCTGGTCGATGAAAAAGCGGCTTGGAGCGAGGTTCGGTTCGAGGGCCTTGAACAAACTGCGCTGCGCAAAGCTATTCGGACCAGTCAGAACAAAGCTCGACAGGCGGCACGAGTGGCAATGGTTTCTACCGATCCCGAAGAATGGCATTCATGGCGAAAATGCGTCAAAACACTCCGCTACCAAAGAGAATTTCTGGCCGAAATTCAAAACCGCTCCCCCGGTAAATGGGACGCCCGGATTTCACGCCTCGGTTCAGCTCTCGGCGCACGCAATGATCTCGCCAATCTAACGGCAATCGTCGAAAGCCTCGGTAATCACCCCGGGCTCAGAAAAGCCATCGCCATGGAGGAACGAAAGGTTCTCGGCAATTGCCGAAGACTCGGAAGACGTAATCTTTTAGCGTGATAAAAACCAATTCTGAATTTTGCCCCCGAACAAGATAACAATAAACCTGAATGTCTCGGTTTTTTATTGTATTTATGGTTTTTGGCTTTATTTTTAGAATGTGCGCTCCCCTATTTCCATAACTTATCTGGTGATCTCTGCATTTCCGACCCTGTTTTGTCATGGTCAGGTAGCGACAGGATCAATGATTGCCATGGCAATTGCGTCCGATTCAGGGCTGCCTGCGGAAAACTATGCGGAGTATGGAGAAAAGCTTGCCCTCACTCTTTCTCAACTCTCCCCGGAACAATTTTCGAAAGTTTTTGAGGGATCATCTATCTCCCAGCCCTCTGCTGACGGCGGGGATGATGCGGACGGGGATGATTGGCAAGGAGGAGATGGCGGAATGGAGGATAACAGCAATGCCCCGTCCGACGATCAGACGACTGACCAACCGCTTATTGATGTAATCAATCAAAATCCGGCCCTTCCGCCGGAACAGCTCGAAGAGCAACTTTTGGAAGCATCCCCGCTTTCTGAAGCCGTCCTGGCAGCTTACGTTGCTCAGAGCAGTTCCTTTCCAAAAGAAAGAGTGCTGAATGTTTTACTCAACAACTCGCCGCTCCCGGCATCCGTCTACCTGGATGTTTTAACAGGTGATGCCGGTCTCACTTCCGGACAATTGGCGATCCTTGCTGTAGCTCAGAGCAGCGACAGTGGCAGCGACGATGACGACGACGGTGGTAGCGGAAGCAGTGGCGGCAACGACGACGATGACGACGACGGTGGTAGCGGCAAAGATAAAGATAAAGATAAAGGTAGCAACGACGACGACGACGACGATTAACTTCTTCAGCGAACCGGAATAAACTCCAGCGGTTTTGGTGGACTGCCCGACACAAAACCGGTGCGCTCTACGAGCGGATACTCTTCCGTCCCACTCCCGGATACATCCCGCATCCATGACCGGTTTGTTTCGATATCGACAATGCGCCAAGACAGATTTTTTTCAGGAACAGCTATACGAAGCCTTTCCCTGACGGCATCACTTTCTATAGATACCAAATCCCGCACTGAAAGTGGACTACTCAAAGGAGCTCCGTTTCCCCCGTGAAAAATCTGTAGTTTCGATCCGTCGAATAGACAAAACCCGGCACCTTCCTGATCTGCGAAACACTCTATCTCTTCGCTCATTTCGAGACCGGGAATCGCGCTCGACCAATATAGACCGGCCGATGCGGGATTGACCAAAACCATCTTTTTCTCAGAACCAATCAGCAGCAATTTTTCCGGATTGAGGAAAGACAGCGACTCTATACCTTCCAGGCTGTTCACCTTTCGACTGTGCAGGAAGGTGAAATTTGCGCCCTCTTTTTTCCGCTGGTAGAGCCAGATTGCACCATTTTCCCCCAACATGGCAAAATGCGTAAAATCAGCAGAAAACGCTGCGTTCGGAGAAAGAGGCCCGGCACCGGAAGGTTGCTTTTCCGGGGTAACTTCTTCGAGATTTTCCAAATCCACCAGATCAAAAGTCGGATGGCTGAGATACTGCAGATTCTGTATATAAAAATAGCGACGATCGGCGGAAACACGATGATCACCGAAATCCCCGTGGAAAGATATAGATAAATCTTTCGTTACTTTCAAGCCGTCTTTCTGGATTCGAAAAAACTGCCAGACCCCATACTGCGCCCCATTGGATCCCATCGCGCAGACCGTGATGTTATCTCCGAAAGGAATCGTGAGGAATGTAAAAAAGGAGTCGTAAGACGTTTCAATTCCGCCCCAGTCCGCCGCAGCACACAGACGCTGGACCGGATCAGCATCCCCCCCGGCAGGTTCAGGGAGCCACGAATGCCACTCAGGAGATACCTCCGGCTTATCTAGCTTTGATTCCTCCGCCATCCACATAGCCGACTCAGGGACCATTTCGGGAAACGCCAAATTCTCCGGGGAAAGAGTGATGTTTTCCAGATCGCGAAACTGTTGGGTGAATTTGTCGAGTTGTTCCCGGGAATACCTCACTTTTTTCCCCGTTTTGAAATTCAGTTCCACAACTGTCAGCACGGCTCCCCCGGCTGACGCAGATTGAGTCCGACCCGCCAGCAATACCGTTTGCGGAGAGTTGCCACGGTACAGCTGCGCCACATCCAAAAGCGGAATGTCTTCGATTTTTCGGATGGTTTTTCCTTTGTCGACAGTGAGCTGGAAAGCCTCCGCTTTGCCGGGTGCCGTTTCCCGGATACTATAGATATAGCCCGCCTCTTGTTTCAAACCTGATGAGACAGACTGCCCCTCCGGCATCAGAAAAATTTTCCCTTCCGTGTTTCGAAAATACTCCCGGGTGCGCCAGCGAAACAATGAAGGGCTCGACAGTTGCTTGAGTTGTTTTTCCAGAGGGGAAAATCGTCCCACCCAGGCGTTGTAAAAATCTTTATATTCAGCTAACTCCCCTGCTCCGCTGCTGTCGAGAATGCTGTGCAACTCAGAAAGGCTCCGGGCGTAGTCTCCGCTGACAGCTCTGGCAATCGCGGCATTCCCGCTTTTCTGGCGGGCATTGATGGTGGCGATCCCCTGCTGAGCACGCCATTGAACGGCGAGAAAACCGAAACCGATCAGTATGGCCGTTGATATAGCCGCCGTGGTGATTTTTCTCTGTCGTGCCCGGTTCCGGTCGCGCTGTTTGAGACTGTCGTAGCGAACGCCGAGGAGCCCGGCAATCATCTTCAAAAACGCATTCTTGCGACCATCTTTTCCCGGTCTCGCATCCGCTGCGACCGGTTCCACAATCTGATCGGTGATTTCACCCGACTCGGTAATCCTGAATTTCAGGGCATCGGAAAAACACTCCTCTTCTTCGTGCCCCTCTTTCTCTGAAGCATGCGGTTCGCCCGCCACGATAAAACAGAGAACACGGTCCGATCCGTGGAGAGTCTTGAACTGGACGATTTCCTCTTTGACCCAGCGGGACCGGGCCGAGTTGGGGGAGCAAATCACAATCAGATACCGGGACGTTTCAAGCGCATTTCGAATATTCCCCCCGAGATCGGCCGAAGTGGGTAGCTCCTCGCGATCCCGGAAAAGAGGAAAAAGCCGACGCGGCAAATCGCGCGCGCCGTATTCCAACAGCAGGCGCTTCGGAACCCGGTAGGTTTCGATTTTTTTATGCAGCCAGTGCGCCCATTCTTCGTCTGCGTGGCTGTAGCTGATAAAGGCGTAGTAGGTAGGTTTACTGGTATCCGGCGGCATGCTGCTGTAGCGGTTCGGCGCAAGAACGAGGAGAGTTGAAAGCCTGTCAATCGGGAACGATGAAATTCCTTTGGCGTTGAAACAATCGGATTTGCCTGCGGTACCACGAGCTGCTACTCCCAATAAGATATCGGGGCCCGGAAAGAACCGGACCAGGTCCAGTAAATCTTACCGCGCTGCCAACGCGATTCAGCAGAATCATATTGCCATACACGGAAGCTGCTCACTGAATACGGTTTGATCTTCGTAACCGGCACGAAAATGGAAAAACCTGACTTGTACGTTAAAATCGTAAATTCGTGTTCACTTACCCGGTGCGGACTCCACTCGACTACAGAATCCGATACTTGCTTTCCGGGATATACCGTAAATTTGCCTTTGAGATCGGTGACCGATTTCCAGTCGGAAATACCGGAAGGATAAAATCCGTTTGCCTTATGATACGCAGTAATCCCCTCTATCACCGGCTCAACTTCATGAATCTTCGAAGGAGTTTTTTTCTGCAGAAAAATTGTCCCTGCCAATAACAGAACTAAAACAGCAATGACAAGTTTCATTCTCCCCGGAATCTTTCCGGAGAATAGAGAAAAATTCAGCGATTGGCAATTCTATACAGGTGGCGGTGAGTTTTAAATCATTTCGGAAATACAAATTGAGATAACCCCTCCATCAATGCTCCGGCACCACCAATGGCGCTTTCTCCGCTCCTTCCAGGGTGCGCATCCACTGCCATAGTGCTTCGAATTGCTCCTCTGCTTTACCACCGAAAAAATTCGGATTCAAAGCGGTCTCTTTATTGACCGTATACCGGGGCATGATGGTGGTCGGAATGAAGCGCTGGGGCCAGTGCATCCAGCCGTGGTAGTATTTTTCGCGCAGGCGCTCACCGGCGAGCTGGAGGTTGGGACCCTGTCCTTCGAAGGCCTGAATGGCGGGGTTGGGACCTACAGCATGGCAACTGGCGCAGGCATAGCCCTGGAATCCGGCGATTTGTTTGCCGACATCGGCGAGCGGTGGGTCGGGAGCCTCGAGTTCTTCCCCGGTGGTTTCGCCGGAGCGGTGAGCGAGACCACGGGCGAGCAGGTCGGCCCGACTGGAAAAGGACGGCATCTTTGCTTTCTGATAGGGCCGAATTTTCAACACATCGCCCCGGAAGAGACCGGTGAGCCAGTCGTCACGGAGTTTTTCGCCGGCGAGAGATATATCGGGCAAAGTATTTTTGCCGGAATGGCATTCGGCGCAGCGCAGGCGATCAAGGGTACGGTGGGCGTATTCGTGCGGGACGAAACGATTTAGAGATCGCAGCCCGTGGTTGCTGTCGACGTTTTTGAAGGCGAGCAGCGCCTGCTTGTCCTCCAGGCTGAGACCGAGTTCGGGGGCATTACCTTCCTCCTCTGACAGGCAGCCGTGGACCAGCCATTCCTGCTCCCACATTTCGTCGAGCGGTTTGGCGGCAAACTCGTATTGGTATTTTCTTTTCGTGCCGTTGCTGTGGCAGACAAGACAGCGTTTCGAAACCATTTCCCCGCCTTTTGCAGAATCGCCGCCGGACAATTTCTTTACTTCAGGCTGCTGCGAACGAATCCACGCGGCAAGATCGGCGGCTTCCGGCTCGCTGAGCCTCAGATTCGGAAACGTCGTGTCGCTATGGTGGGCCGCAGGATTTTGAAGAAAACGAACCAGACCGGTACTGGTGAATTTTGCCTCGGCGGAAAGGGCCTCTACCCAGGGCTGAAAATGCAACGTGGCGGCGAGTTCTTTGCCTTTTTCGGGATCGCCCGCAGGAGGTTCACCGCCGCCGGCATTGCGGGTCGACTTTGCGAGAAAGGCAGCGATGTCCGCAGCGGAATCAGGCGCTACGCCGGGGCAATTGTCTTTCGGCCGGCGAACCCACTGCTCGATCCAACCGGGGTTGATACGCTCGCCGATTTGGATGAAATCGGGAACCGTTTCGAGCAGCTCGGGCATGGCGTTTTTTTGACTCACCAATTTCGTGGTGGCACTGTGACAGCGGATGCAGCCGACGGCGGCGAACAGGTTTCGGCCCCGGCGGGTTTTATTTTTAGCCTCAAGAAGGGCGTTGGGCAGGTAGCGAAACGCATCGGGCCGGACAGATTCCCAGGTGAATTCGGTGCCGCTCCACATCAGCTGGAGGCGACCGTTGCCATCTTCTTCTCTCTGGAAATTGCAGAACAGGGTGTGAGGCCCCGCTTCGAGCTCAACGGGAACTTTGGACTCGATGGGCAGAGTGCCTTCCACTACCGTTTTACCATCGATGCGAAGACTGGCCCAGCCGCTGCCATCGAGTCGGAAATGACGCTGATCACGGGCATCAACGATAAGGCTGCCCTGGAAAACCATTTCTCTACCGCGCCTCGGATCAATAAACGGTGTTGCCGCCTCGCCGGGAGCGAGCGTGATCGCCAGACGGTCGACTACTACGGCATCGTCGGTGGAGCCGTGCGCCATGCTGAGGATGAGGCCCGGTTCTCCAACGGGTGCGGTATTGATTTCCGGCAGATTGGTCAGATCGAGACCGTGTTCTTCGAATTCGGGGCGCAGCAGATGGACTGTGTTCCAGATCGTTTCGCGGAAAGATTTTTCATCAGCCGCAGCGAGATCCATTTTGATTTCCATCTGCATTGCCGGAGTCATATTCGGTATATAGAGAAAGACGCTTTTCCCATCTTCGAGCAGAGTGGCTGCACGGACCGGGACGGTATCGATTTGGTTGTGAGAACCTTTCGAGTGCTCTTCGAGAGCATGCGCGCGAGCGGCATCGTCACGATCATCGATCGAGAATCTTCCGGAGCCATACATTGGCCCCCATACATAGTCCCACTTACTCACTGAGTAGCGGCGGGGATCGGAAGCGGTAGTTGGATTCAAAGAATCGCTGAAGGAAACAACAATACCATTCTTGTGCGCTTTCAGAGACATTGGCACCGGTTTTTCAATACCATTGAACCGGATTCGTTGCAGTCCTTTCCCTCCGTTGGTCTGCCAGCCGCGGAAACCGATGATATATAGATTTCCCGTTTTGGGATGGAACCGCCCGCGCATCGCCGCAGTGGTCAGTTCAATTGGCAGACGGTACACACCGCCCTGGACCTGCCCGTCAACCTCATCAATCAAAGCGCGATAGACCGAGCTTTTTCCATAGGAAAGATGGAGCATTCCACCTGCGTGATTTTTCCAGCCGCTATCTTCCGGCACCCAGAATTGACTACCGCTGGAGTTATCGACGTAATAGGGCAACCAACAAAGCGGCCGCTCGTAATCGGTCGGGGTGCCTGGTAGAGTTTTGATGAACTGTTTATCTTCCCACACGCTTGGGACCACTCCGTGAAAACTGATATCATTGCCGGAGACGCCACGTTTGCTCCAGGTAATTTTACAGCGCGGGACGTAGCTGCCTTCGTTTTCCCCGGTAGTGATCTGGCCGTCCGGACCGATCCCGACTCCGCCGGGCGCACGCAACCCCCAGGCGACGCGCTCCAGCTTTTTACCGTCGGCGCTGACTTTCAGGACCGTTCCATTGTGCTCAGTCCACGGTGCGAAGCCCCTGCCTCCGCTCAGTACGGGTTGGCCTTTGCTGAAGTAGAAATTCCCCTCCGCATCGGTCTGCAGGTCGAAAGCGAATTCATGGAAACCCTCGGTAATATTCACATCATTATTGAAAGACTCGTAAAAATCCGCCTCGCCGTCGTTGTTGAGATCGTGCAGGCGGGTGAGCTGATCGCGCCCGTGCGTGTAGATCGTGCCATTGACGATCGTCAGACCGAGAGTCTGAAAAAGACCGCTCGCGTAGCGTTTCCAAGTTATCTCATCAAGGTCACCGTCGATGCCTTCGGCGATCCAGACATCGCCATTCCAGGTCGACGCGGCGAGGCGTTTGCCGTCGGGGAAAAAATCGAAGGCCCCGAAGCGGATCTCCGATTTCCAGGGATTATCTGTCGGTAGCGGAATCGAATCGATCACGTAGGGCGCATCGTCTTCCTCACTAACTCTACCGCTCACCACTATGGTTTCAGGGAAAAGAGCCGGGCCGCCTTTGGTGAGTTTATCCCAATCCGGTACCACTATTTCAATCGCCGGAATAATCTCGCTGCGGGAATATATGATCTGTAATTCTCCGGCCGGAGTTCCCGCCGGGATTGAAACAACTTTTCTCCCGGAATCGAGAGTCTCCATTGTGACGCCCTCCGGAGCGTTGACGAGGCGGGAGGAGAGATTTTTTCCGCCGGACTCCATCGGATCGGAAACCAACACCTGCAGAGCCTTCATCGCAGCGCCCCGCAAAGCGAGAAAACGGATCATCTGCCCCGCGACGAGACCCGGCTTTTCCAGCACCGGCGTGCCGGCGATCGTGTAGCTGAGTACGCTGCCACCCTCGTGGCGATAGATCCCATGATACTCCGCGTAGTCATCCGGAAGCGAACCGTTGGCACGGTCATTGTCCTTTTCGCGTGGATCGGTCCAGTCCCCGTTGATCGCCCAACCCGGCCCCCAATTTGTCGTGAAGTAATATTTTGAGCGATCCTCCGGCAACGAGGAATTGCCGCCATGTTTGCCGTCCCACGGTGTCCCGGCGAGAGTAACATTGCCCTCGAAACCCGCCACCATTCGCATCGATTCCGGATCAAAAACCATAGTCCATTTTTCCTCCGGCCCGGTTTTCAGCGCGACCCCTTTCAGAACGGCGGTGTCACCCTTCGGCCCAAACCGAAACGTGTCCGTGGTAAAAGGCCCCGTATCCATCACTTGCCACCATTTTGCCTTCGGGCTTTCCTCCAGCGCCGCCGCCACGAGGTCCGCCCGGGTTTGGGCATGAAGATCAGTCAGGCCAACAGCGGGAAAAACGGCGGAAAAAATAATGAACAGGATGCGAAATTTCATGCTTTGTTAGTGAAGAATTGCAGACTGTATCCTGTTCCGGCGAAGACGCAAAAACTTCAGCGAAAGGATTCCCGCATAAGAGGTATGTCTATACCCAAACCTAACAGGGTACAGTGCAAGACTTAACAGGGTACAGTGCAGGACCAAACAGGGTACAGTGCAGGACCAAACAGGGTACAATGGCGGCCGCTTACTACCTGATGAGCGAGCCTTGAACGGAAAAGTCGTCGATATTGAGATGCCCCCACCCTTTAACTGATTTATCGACAACCTGGAAGCGAACGTTTCTGCCTTTCCACTTTGCCACATCCCATACGATCCGTTTCATCTTATGACCTTTCGAACCTCCCGCCTGAATCAGCAACGCCCCGGAATCGGCATCGATAAGCCCCACATACAGCGACTTTTTATCGAAACCACCGGAAACCAGAAACGCAGCTTTGTCACCTTCCAACTTGAAAGCAGGTGACTGCAGCACGCCGGTTTGTTTGTCGGAAACCGAGTTGCCATTTCGCAGCATGAGGGTGGAGAGATGATAGTTTCCGTGACGAGCAAAAGGGCTCTTCGAATTCGGCAGCGCCGAAATAGTAGTGACCGGTTGCCCAAACTCGCCTTCCACAACCTCCCATGCCCCTATCGTTCCGTCCTCGAAGCTGAAACGAAGATTACCCGCGGGTGGGAAGTTATCGTATTTCTTCTCTGCAGTCGGCGTGGAAGGTTGCGAACCCGGCGCGCCACGAATGATTCTCGGCCCCTTATCAAAGAAGCGGGCGCCCGATCCAACTACCTTCATGTCCCCCAACTCTTTGCGGGCAGACTCAATTTTTGTCATCAGTTCCCTGACAATGGCAGGATGTTCCCCGGCGATGTTATTCGTTTCCCCCGGGTCGTTTTCAAGGTGGTATAGTTGGGTCTCCGGAATTGCTTCGATCATCCTTCCCCACCAACCGGTCCCCGGAGGATTCGCTACGCGCGGCAATACAAGCTTCCATTGATCGCTACGCACGCCGGTGAGCAGGCAGCCTGAATAGTAATAATAGTCATCCCGGGGGCTGGTCTCGTTGTTTCCGAAAGCCGGTTGCGTCATAACCGTCGATAGTACGATCATCAGCAAGCTTCGCCCCGGCGATCTTCGCGAAAGTAGGTAACAAATCAAGTGTACTCAGAAGCTCCGAACTTACCCGGTCCTCCGCGATTTTCCCGGGCCAGCGGGCGATAAACGGGACTTTACAACCACCATCCCAGGCTGACATTTTCCAACCCTTGAGCGGAGCTGCGCTTCCGGAATGATCACGAGGAATAAATTTCCTGCCCGCCGGCTTCATCCCGCGTGTGGTTTCCACCCAAGGGCCGTTATCAGAAGTAAAAACAACGAGAGTGTTTCCATCGATTTCCAGCTCCTTTAGTTTGTCCAGAATCCTGCCGGTGGACCAGTCAATTTCTTCGATAGTATCACCGTAGGGACCGTATTCCGATTTACCTTTGAAATCTTCAGAAGCCCCCACAGGGATGTGCGGCATATTGTGCGCCAGATAAAGAAAGAACGGAGTGTCTTTGTTTCTCTCTATATAAGTAATCGCCTCTTTTGTGTAGTCAGCGGTTATATTGTCCCAGCTCTCGACACCTTTCACAACGATCTCTTCGTTTCGATAGATAGGAACGCGCAACGGGACATCATCGACGTAGACGGTGTAGCCGTTAAAAACCGGAGTTCCGTAAAAGTAATCAAAACCCTGAGCGTTTGGCATCGTTGCCGGGTCGTACCCTTTGCCGGTTTTATTAACGAGGTGCCATTTGCCTATTATTCCTGTACTGTACCCGGCTGATTTCAGAACTTCGGCCATGGTGATTTCCTGTGGGTGAGGAACGGTATGCAACTGCTTCACGTTTCCCGGCTCCGCGACACGAATCGGATAGCAACCTGTCATCAGCGCGGCGCGCGACACACCGCAGACCGGCTGGGCGTAGAAATTGGTCAACTTCATACCCTCAGCGGCCATTTGGTCGAGGTTTGGAGTCTTGATTCTTTTCGATCCGAAGCAACCGAGATCTTCGTAACCCTGATCGTCGGTAAAAATAAGTATGATGTTAGGCTGCTTATCCCCCGCCCCTTCTTCTGCAGCCGAATAATTGACGAAAAGTGCGATGGCTAAAATCGTCAGGCATCGAGCCGCACAGTTTCGAAAATACAGGTTCGCGAAAAGTGTGCGGAAAGTTGGATTCATAAGGTGATCGGAAAACACTTCCCCGGCATTATATCACAGATCCGTTCCGGTTGCGTGATCGCGGAAATTTCGCTTCAAGTTCCGCGTCGCCTCATAAAGGATATCGGAGAATAACTGAAAACCTGCTGCTTTTTCCGACTTAACGTTGACTCACCGGCACAGTGGTTTTTGTGGCAATCCCCCGGAGAAGTCTCCCCAGAATATCCGGGCCTGTAATGATCCGCTTCGAATTCTCCCCCCAGTAAAGAATTACTTCACGGTCGATAAGGCGGTCGTCGTGACTTTCACTTTCCACTTCAAGGCTGGATAAAACAGTATCCAATGTATCATCAGAATTGGTTACAATAATCGGTTCGTGACAGAATTCCTTCGGATCAACTTTTCCCCCGTCTTCGAAATAGGTGCGCAGGAATTCATCGGAATTCAAAACCGTTTGAGGTCGATTGTTCGTATCACAGAAAATCATCCATTTATTTCGAGTTTTCTGTATTTCCTTCACGAGGTCCGAGCTTGCAAGGATCGAACTGTCCAGAATGGTTTCCGGCGCAACGGAGGACCCCTCGCCACTGATTCTCAAGTCATCGAGTTTTAAGAAGTTTAGAGCACCTCTCCCTTCAGCCTGGCCAATGTCGGTCAAGCGCTCTCTAAGATGTCGTTCGAGCAGGATTTCGAAGTCTGTTTCAGTAAGAAACATAGGGCCTTCTTTACCGATCCAGTTGTCCAAAAACAAGGCGCAGGGTTTGGCGACCGGCCACAAAATGATTTGATAGATCTTGATGACAGGAGCCAGAAGCGA
Organism: Verrucomicrobiales bacterium; assembly: GCA_029213025.1. Classification (GTDB taxonomy): domain Bacteria; phylum Verrucomicrobiota; class Verrucomicrobiia; order Verrucomicrobiales; family DEV007; genus Arctic95D-9. The sequence continues at coordinate 2,827 of JARGOZ010000026.1, read as the reverse complement.
TCCGACGCGTAGCGCGTGACGGGAGAAGTAGGCCTGGGGAATGATTTCACCCAGAAAAGTAATTCCACAAGTAGCAAACAGAAAGGCAACGACACCTGTCATCACCGAATCTGACAACATAGCCAACGCTACGTTCACACTGACATTTCCCCAAAGGATTGTGCTCAGAAGAAAGTTTGAATTCGTTCGTAAAAGCAGAATTTTCAGGGCGTTTGCACATCCTTTCTCTGCTTCAGCCTCGAGATGGAGTCTACCCAGGGAAAAGAAAGCCAGGTTCAAGCCTGAGAACATGGCCGATTGAGTCAGACAAAAAACAATGCCCAACCAGATGAGTAACGTCATTCCTCAAGTAATAAACGCAAAAACAGGGTAATCAACGATCCTTATCGATTTCGCAAACAAAGACAGTTGCAAGGCCAAATCAGCCTCTTCACAGCCAGTCTGCTCTTCGCTATGTCAGTTCCGGGCTATTGCGGATTACAGAATATCGTGGCTGAATCAACCCGTGTTTCAAGGCGGGGACGAAGCCAGTGGGTATCGTCGATATCAAGGAACTATAAAAGGAAAAAGAGTGCAAAATTCTTCCAGCTTTATTCCCGCAGTCCGATCTTTGACAGATCGATTGGCACAATCCCCATTTTCAGCGCAGGCGAATCGGGCTTGAGCCGAAAGTCGCCCTTCGCTGGATCGATGAAGAGCGGATCATCCGCACGGCTGTTTTTGTCGATTCCGGAACGCCTTGCCTCTATCAGGACAGCCCTGCTCAATTCAGGATCGCCGGCACAATAGTAAATATTGTAATCGGTGTCGGCTTCACTTGCCCTGGCCCCTGTGAGCCTTCGATTTCTGCCCTGGTCAAAGAAGTCCGCTTTTTTGACCGGATGATAGAGGATATTCCGTTGAATAACGGCCCCGGTCATTGGGCCTTCGCGGAGTTTTAAATAGGCAGGCAATCGTTTCTCGCCGTTGTGAATTGGTTCGATAAGATCGGCGATAATATTGTTTACAGCGCGATTGTTCAGCTTTAGTTGGATGCCCTGGGAGGTGCATCTGTATATCAGATTTTCAGCGATTAAAGTATCGCGCTGCCCGCCGTCAGTACGAATCGCTGATTGCAGAGCGACCGGCGAAACGAGATGATGGATGTAGTTACGGCGAATGATGTTCCCCGCCCCGGCACCTCGAATGTAGATACCATTGCCATCGCCGAGCTGCTCCATGGCGTGGTGGATTTCGTTGTATTCCACCAGATTGTCATGGGAATGCAGGAACGGTCTGATTTCCTCTAATGTGCGATTCTTCCCTACTTCCTTGCGGCGGATCGTTCGTACCAGCTCACGGGCGTTTCCCTTTTTAGAAAAGAAATCGGTCATGACGCCTGAAACGATGATCCCCGCGTAGGGAGTGTGGTGGACCAGATTGTTGGCGACACGGTTCTCACCACTCTGCCAGAGAAAAATACCAGGGGCATGCGGGTAAATTTCGCCGACATGGTGGATGTGGTTGTTGTAAACCAGATTGTGATGATTGACGTCTTTGGTTCCCGGTCCGTAGCCACAGAGCAGGATCCCGGTGGAGCCTATGTGTTCTATATGATTGGACTGGATTCGATTGTTCTGCCCATGGAGATCCATCCGAATTGCTCCCGCACCGCTCTGGGTAAAGCGGCACTTTTCCACCGTACAATTCTCAGTCCCGCGCAACCGCAGCAGAGCATTAGCTTTGTCGTAAAACTCCCAATCGTGCTGCAGGCCTTTGTCTTCGCTTTTCAATCGGTAGGCTTCCCCCCGCGTGAGGGTCAGTCCGCGAAAAATCAGGTTGCGCACCGGAGTGTCTCCCGGGTCGTCTATATCGATTTTGCCTTCCACCTTTATATATTCCCGGAGTTGTGGTGCGACAATCCCCTTCGGAGGTCCTTCAGTTCGCGGCCACAGGTAGAGTTTTCCTTCAGCGGTGTTGAGGACCCATTCTCCAGGTTCGTCCAGAGCTTCGATAACATTTTCCACCCAAACGGACTCAGTGCCTTTCAGGTAATGCAGTTCATCCATCGCATAAGTCGCCGCGACGGATGTTGTGGCGATTCGAGCCTTCTCGTTGATGGACTTCAATGGCAGAATATTAACAACCCACGCGTGATGAGGTCGAACCATGATCTCCACATCCGCCAAATTTGGCCAGTTTCTCAACGCACCTTCGGGATAGTGCAGCTCGACCCGAGTATTTTTGGAGTTCTCCTTATTCGAAGGCGGCATGACTGGAATAAAGCCCTTCGATCGTGCTCTCGGCAGCCGCCCGGAAGCGTCGTACAGAGTATAGAATTTCTCTTTTGGCACATCGGCTACCCACACCTTCCCATCTGCATCTTTCTGTTTCCAATTCGTGATTTCCGCATCCGAATGAAACACCGGTATTTCGTCCGGGTAAGCTTCATAGGTGATAGTAAAATCATCTTTACCGGAATCTTCCACACCGAAGACAACCGTTTCACTCAATCGATACTGACCACCGCGAATTTGCACGACAACATCGCGATTTGCGTTCAGTTCGCGGACGGCGTCGCGGGCTTTCTGCAGGGTTGCAAAAGGTTTTTCCAGGGAGCCGGCCCACTGGTCTGAACCATCAGGCGATATATAAAAATCCGCAGCGTCGACGACTGTCGCTCCCAACATGAATACGAGAAGTATAGAAAGAAACCTCATTTCACCGTCTTCAACTGATTAACAAAGAAATCCACTGTCACCTGAACGATCTCGTCTCTGGTTGGTTTGATGTCCGCGCCAACCTTTCTCCAGTTGTGCCCGGCATTTTGGACGATCAAGATCTCCAC
>JARGOZ010000292.1 GCA_029213025.1 Verrucomicrobiales bacterium | reverse complement strand
CGACTCTGATCGAGTTGCCTCCCTGCGACTGGAAAGTATTCCCAAACTCGGAATCGGCAGACTGTACCCTGTTAGGTCGCTGACTGTACCCTGTTGAATACTCGACGGAATCCTGTTGAATACCGTCTTTAGCGGCAGCGCTGCCGCCGAAAGGATCCGGCTCTGCGTTTGGTTCGGCTTGCTGCCCGGATGGGGGTGTAAACCCACCGTGGCCGATTTGGCGAAAAGTCGATCTGGCATTGGAATAAGTTTGCCGTTCTGATTCAGCTTTTGCCTTCTCTTTTTTCGATACTTTCCTTTTCAGCACATCGGCCTGCTCAATATTTTGTGTGTTATTCAACCGCGACAGTTTCCGCTCAACCATTCCTGACTGGGGCGTTATTTGCAGGTGCCCAATTTGGGAGTATTTTTCATTTCCGGGAACCGGCTTTTGCTGCTTCTTTTTTTGCGGGGATTCAATATTATTAAAAAACTGATTCCCAATAGAGATATTGTCATTCAGTCGGACCTGGGATTCGAGTCTCTTTGTTTGTTTCTGAACGATATTGGAATAATCCCGGTTTCTTGATTTAATTGTCCCTGAGTTGCTCAGCCACCCGATCTGGTCGGAGGGTTTATCTACCTGAGATCCCGGTTCGAAAACCGGCATTTGAATCCGGTTCTCGGTAATGATCACTTTTTGTGCGTCGAGTTCTTTTTCGATTTTCTCTACTTGTTCGTCCTGCTGTTGCACTTCACCCAGTGTCTGTTCGATTCGCTCCGCGAGGATCTGTGCATTGCCGTTTGATTCCTGTCTGCTGCGGGAGTCATTCACCGCGCGACTGCTGTAGTAATTGAGCCCTTTCAGTTCGGCGAGATCGCTTTGCAGTTTCCGCAGTTTACTTTCCTCCTCCCGGATCGGTTGCATGTTTCCTTTAAAGTCAACCAGCTCGTGATCGGTCGGCAAATGAACCTTCCACATCGTCTTCTCAATCGTGGGGCCATACACAGCCGGGTCATCGAGACGTTTTCGGAAGCGCTTTCCAATCAGTTTGGAGTCTCCCGGGGATCGGAAAACAAGTGTCACATCGTAGGCAAGCTGGCCGGGTTTGGTCTGGATCAACGGAACAAGAATCACATCATTTCCCTCTACGGTCCCCCGGTCGGCTCTGACTTCGGACTCGGCGACAACTACCGAAACGAGTTCCGCTCCTTTCGGTTTTGCTACCGGCAAAAACTGTAGTGAACGGTTTTGGATATGGTAGACGGCTTTCAGCCATTCCTCTCCGTTTCTGCGAAAAGCGGAGGTAAGTTCGGCATATACAATAACCGCCTGATTTCCTGCGGTAGTTTCGAGGTTTTCCATCTCTATATCCAGCGACCAGTTCGCTCCGGCCCGGAAGAGTTGGGCGGAGGCGAGTGTCTCCGGCTTGTAGGGGAGGGTGGCCATGACGGTTGTGGCGAGATTTTCCGGACGCAGTTCCATTTGTTGAGCAGACAGATTTTCCACGATGAGAAATTTTTCCTCCCGGGCGCTGTCCGTGATTGTGATGTCAGGTAGAGAAGTTCCGCCATTGTGTGGGATTTCCGTCTCCATGGTAAAGGATATGGCGTCGGTGACATATTGTTGAAAAATCACCTCGTAACGGCGAACTCCATTCTCCTCGCTAATGCGAACCTCGCGGATATCATCATCGGGAATCCGGAATTCCGGCACATCGGCGGCGGTTTGGAAAGAGATTCGGTCGAGCCCGCTCCGACTCACTTCGATATCGGTATGAACAGACAGTTGTACCCAGCCGTCATGAACCCGGCCGAACATGACCCAGAGAGAGTGAAAGCCGGGTTCCAGCTGCTCCGAGTTGACTGTGGCGGAGAAGTTCATGTTTTCGAAGCGAAAACCGCGCTTTTTCTCCATCGGCGGAAGAATTTCGAAATCTTTGGCGACTTCGTTGATTCCGATCTCCCGAATCACCCGGCGTTCTTCGGCGAAATCGATAGAGATATCTCGTGTTGTATGCGCTACGATAAGACCTTCGCCTTCTACCTCTTCATTTTCGAAACCGGCAATAGGAAAGGATGTCAGTGGTAGAGAAAAGTTTTCTTCACTGTCATCGACCGGTTGCGTGATATATAGCAAAACGGCAGTAACCTCAGGTGTGCCGCCCTCGAACCTGATAAAGATTTCATCCCCGGTTCGCCACCAGTCTTTGATCCGGTTTCCATCGATCTTTTGAATTTTTGCATTTTGTGGAATGGTAAAACGGCTGTCCAGGAGCGGTTCCTCCGGTGACTGAATTTGGAACTGGGCGATGGTTTCCAGCTTTGATGCACCGAGTTGAAAAACGTAGGAAGCCTTCGCTGAACGTTTGGCTCTCATGGCGGAAGCCTGATAAGCGAGATCTTCGTTGCTGCCTGCCAGCGAATAAGAAGCTGTCTGAATAAAGCCGGATGAGTCAGGTGAACCGGAAATCTGCCTGTGATTGGCGGTTGGCTTCGGGACGATGGATATTCCGCCGGCCCGGTACAGATGGCGGTTTTGTTCGATCCGACCGGCTTCTGCCGAAAGTTCGGGAAATGTTCGGGACGGGGAGTCAACCAGCCGTTCACCGGTGAATTTGACCGATAGAGAATCCGAAACCGGTTGAGTCAGAAAAAACGTAAGTTCCCGGAGGTTCGTTCCCGGTTTGTTCCTGATTTCCCATAGCGAAAGGTTGGGGATGTCGAACCGAACCGGAGTCACTGTATTTTCGAAAGCGATAGTGAAGCGATTGTCTTCCTGTCCGGAAAAATTGAGTTGGTAGGTGGCTTCGAGTTGTTCGATACCTTGAGCTACGAAAAGTTTTGCATTGATAACTGCCGCATTAGGGCGTGTCATACTGCGGCCCGAAGTTTTGAGTCGTCGGCGGAAAGTGATTTTGTCCTGCTGACCGATTGCTGCCGTATAGATAGTGCTGCCGCCATTAGGATTAGTTTTAGCCAGCGGCCAGTTTTCCTGGACGACCGGTTCGGCGAGGTCATTGTCCATTTCAATTTCCAGCAAGACGCTGGAAGATTTTGGTATAGACCAGGTAAGCTTTTCCTGTCTTTTGCCAACGGGGATTTCGTATTTTACTTCAACAATATGATGGCCCGATTTTTCGATTACTATGGATCCATTGTGGAACGAGGCAGCCTTTCCATTCAGAGTTATCTCTGAGATATTGGCTCCGGAAAATGGCAAAGGGATCTGCTGCCAGTCCTTTCCCCGGGTCGAAAGGGAAATCCGTCCGGAGACAGACAGGCGGGCCGGCGTGGAATTGATCCGGTATAGAGAGGAGGAAATAGTGTATCCCGGTTTGGTATTTTCAGGTTTGGTAGACTTCGTTTTTCGGAACTCTTTGACCTGTTTCCATAGAGTTGCGAAGGTGTCATAGTCGAGATAAAAGCGGGTTGCGTCCTGTTCCTGGACAGGCTTTTCCGGGTCGTACGGAACGTAAACCGTATGCGACTCTACAGATTCTTCGGGAGGGGCGGCAGTTGCATTTTGGGAAATCAGGATAGCAGGGATCAACCAAATACACCAGTGTGCGGTCGGAGTGATTCGTTTGACTGCCACATAGAGAAGCCAGGTAGCTAAGCCGGCGAACCAGCCAAGAAGTAGAGAATTACAGAACGGGCCTAAACCCTGGCCGAAGACAAAAGGGAGAAACGTCAGGAAAATGGCGATAAATATACCGAGAAAAAGCGGCATTTTGGCAAACTTCCAGGCTCCCAAAAGAAAGCCTGTCAGCCCGACAATGATCCATCCCCAGGCGGATCGGATTTGGCGGTCCCAGGTGACGTACCGGAAATCGAGACTATCCGGGGCATAGAGGCCCTGGAACCGGTAAACTCTCCCGGCCCCGGGGAGATCGAATACAACCGGCAGCCTGCCTACATCGCTGGCCTGGAAGCCTTTTAACTTCGAAGCCCCGCCGAGGAATGCGCTTGAGAACCTGAGATTGTTTTCCGGTGCGTTGGGATGATCCTCCACCGCTTTGATTTCATTAGCGAACTGATTTAGTACGGCTTCGATATTTTGTTTGGTATTGCGAACCGCGAGGCGTCCGGTCGAAGTGTTGTAGGCGGCGCTGGAGCCTCTGGGGAAATCGATTCCGGCGGCTTTCAGTATATTTCGAGCATGGTGATCGTGTATAGAGCCATCTTCGTTGAGTGATTGAAATACTCGAGCGGGCATTGGCAGGAATACCGTTTCCATCGGCAGGATTTCTGTATTTTGGTCGGCGATAACGACTCCGCTTTTGGTTACGTAGTATCGGGTTTCGGACTCTCCCACAATTTTGTCGAGGATTTCAATGGCGGTTGCTTTAGCGATAGAGAAATCGAGTTTCTTTTTCTTTGTATCTTCCCCGATGTCGTCCAGTTCGATTCGAAGTGCGGCCGCATGAGATTCTCCGGCCGGGATTTCTTTGATTTTCGCTTCGAGTAACTGAAGAGCTTCCTCTACCGTTTGCCCGTTGAAATCAACTTGTTCAATAACGACGGCGTCCAAACTGTCGCGATTGCCCTCGATGGTTTCAGCAGTGGAGGAGAAAAGTTCCCCTACCTTTTTCAGTCCGTTGCCTGATCCAATGGGAGTGCCCTGCAGCGCATCGTTTCCGATAAACGCATTGGATTCGGATTCCGGAAATCGGTCCACATTTTTCGACTGCAACTCAATGATGGGCCGTCCCTCGTCGAGGCTGGAAAGCCAGGCTTCCACCAGTTCCGCCTGGTCGGGTGAATTGGTGACCCGCAGGGATCCGCTGGCCGGATCGAGGGAAACATCGGCCCCTGGAGGAAAAGTGATGCCGACATTTTCCATGATTTCCTTTACCGTTGTCGGCTTTGATGGTGCGGGCAGCGGTTCCGATGAGAACGGGTCACCTGCTGGAAAGTTTTGGGGAGGGGCCAACAGCTTTTGTTGCAACTCCGGTGCCAATATATAGGTGGAACTGACCAGTTTCGTTTCGGGTGCTGAAAGAGGGACGACAACGATCCTGCCATTTTCAATCCGGTATTTCAGGTTCGCCAGATTGGTGGTGTATCGAAGTGCCTCGCCCAGAGGAACGTTGGTGAGGCGCAGGTTGATCGGAGTGTATGCAGCGTCTCCGGTGTTTCCTATCGGAGAGGATTGCCGACCGCCCTCGAATCCAAAATTGTTGCCGATGGCGCCTGGAGGAGCGGAAGCGGCGCCGGTCGGGATGTCGTCAGAAATCGCGATGGATATACCTTTTTTCGAAAAATCTGATTCCGCGAAATCCATTTCCCCGGCTTTTTGTTCGATGAATTGAAGGGCGTCTTTCAGAGGGGTATCAGTAAATTCAAGACTGGGAATTCGAATTGTTTTCAGTTTTTCCTCCAGTTCAATCGATGCGGAATTATCTACTTCCATGTCTTCGATTTCGTCAGGGAGTTTATACACCGATCCCGGGGATGTCGGTTGTGTCGGCCCTGTGTTTATCGATTCGATATATGCTTCGACAAGATCCATTTGATCGGGAGTATTTTTTACGATCAGGTCGCCCGAAACGGGATTGTATATCGCGGTAGCGCCGGAACCAAACGTGATACCTGCCTCTTCGAGCCTTTGTTTCACTGTCATTCTCCGGGCCACGGTCCCGCCTTGCTGAGCCGGGGCAAAAGGATCGGCAGCAGCGCCTCCGCCCGCGTTTGGCTGAGCTTGCAGAAATGTCGGCGGAACCTTGTATCGATTGGTAAACAGATCGGCATCCGGAGTTGATAGCGGCACGATGACTACCGCGTGACTTTCCACTTTGAATTTAAGTTGAGCGAGATTGGAAGTGTAGCGCAAGGCTTCGCCCAGTGGAACATTGGTGAGTCGTAAAGTGATGGGTGTATTCCCTACACTGCTTCCGGCGCTGTTGATAATATTGACTCCTTTCCGGTTG
>JARGOZ010000291.1 GCA_029213025.1 Verrucomicrobiales bacterium | reverse complement strand
GCCAATGGAGATCACCGGCAGCTTCGGCGCGGGCAAATTCCTGCTCCACATCTTTAGGAATACTTGGGTCGGTCCCCTGAATACTCCGATTTTCATCGAAACGACCGGGCATTGGTCCGATGACATCTATTCAAAAATAGTCTGACATTTTCGCTGCGCTCATGAGCAGCTAACAAAAAGTACATTTACTCCGCTTTCAGGTCCGCTGCTCCGACTTCAGAGACGTAGCGTTTGGTTCCATTCATGTCGATCCATGTTGCTACCAGTTGATCCCTGGTCGCTTCCACTTTGAGAAAGACGTTTTTCGCGGTTTCACTCCATTGGCGAGCCGGGTGTTCGACGTCGAGTGCGGGGATGATCCGGTCATGCATGGGCGAGATCACATACTCATGCAGAGGATAGCCCAGAGCATCCGGTCCGTAGTTGTGATGACGGCATACGTGGATGTCGCCCGATACGAGGATGACGCCGGGGATTTTCTGTTCTCGAATATAGCGGAACAACGCTTCGCGCTCAGCAGCATAGGTCTCCCAGTGGTCCTTCTCGCTGTTACCTTTCGGGTACCAAACCATACCGCCGCACAACATTTTGAAAGGCGCATCAGAAGCGGCCAGTGATTTTTTCAGCCATCGCCACTGCGCTTCGCCGAGGCAGGTTTTCTGCGCGGGGTCAGCGAATGATGGTTCCGTTTGTGAAAACCACCGGTCATCCAGCATCCAGACCTCAAGCGGGCCGCGTCGAAATTTCGAATAGATTCCTTCGCCATTTTCCCCGTAGTTGGACATGGCGTTGTACTCGATAAACGCTTTGCGGATATCTGCCTTTTTCGGCATCAAGCCATCGGAATCGTTTTTGCCGAAATCATGATCGTCCCAGGTTCCCCAAAACGGAATTGTCTTTTCCAGTTCAATCAGCCCCGGCAGGGTCGACCAGAACTCGCGGCGGTTCGCGCGATTCTTAGCCAGATCGTTTGAATCGATATACGGCGTGTCACCGAGCAGGCAAAAGCCTTCGACATTTTCCGCCGCAATCTGCCGCCAGATCCGGTCAAATTTGTTGGACGATACGCAGGAACCCATTCCCAATACAACCCGGTCAGTGTTTTCCGGTTCATCCGGGGTCCGTGCCGAAAAAACGGCGCCTGCAAAAAGGGGCTGCGCCTTGTCATTCAAAAAGCTGCCGCGATAAATGCTGTCGGGCTTCAGGTTAGTGATAGCGAACTGGACGCACAGATCGTTTTGCCATTCTGCGGTTCCGTGCAGCCGGGCGACTTCCCGATTCGACTCGTCGCTGACTACCAGAGTAACCTCTCCTTCACGTGGAGCGCGGATGAAGGTAAAGATTCGATTCTCGTCGATATGACCGAGCACCGGCCCGATGACTTCTGCATTTTCTCCTTCCGCTTGGCCGGAAAGATTGGCGACCGGCAGAGACGCGATGGATGTCGCAGCCGCAGTAGCGACGAATTTTCGACGATCGAGATTCCGTTGCCACGTGTTTTCTTCACCGGATAGTTCGTGTTTATTCATGGTGTCTGATGGATGATTCAAGAAAAGCGAGCAGATCGCGCAGTTCGCGACCGGTCATCGCCATGGGGAGCCCGGGCGGCATAAAGGACATCGGCAGGTCTTCGATCGATTTTACATCGTCACGATTAAAGGTGTGGTTTCGGCCGAGCGCATCGCGGATCTGTTCGTTGACGTAGGAGCGCAAACGAATCCCGACATGAGTGCTGCCATCGTTGAGGGTGATCACGCGCGGCATAAATTGCGGGGCGATGTCCCGGTTGGGATCGAGAATCGCGCCAAGCAGCCAGGTGCTGTCTTCGCGGTCGGCGACGTGAGTGAGATCCGGTCCGACGACATTTCCCCGGCCATTGGAGCGATGACAATTGGCGCACAGGGCGATCTTTGGATGGTGAAAGATACGTTCGCCGGCGTTCAGATCGGCGGGACCTTCGATCGCATCGAGACGTTTCTGCCAGGCAGCGGTATCGGTCAAAGCGGGCCGACCTTCGGTGAGGGAAGAAGGATCCGTCAACGCCGCGACCAATTCCGCCGATCCGGGAAACGGTACCGTAACGGCACCCAGTGTTTCAGTCTGTTGGTCGGTGAGGGCGCAACCGCGAAGGGCGCGAAGCGATTCCTCGCGGACGGCAACATCGTCGTCACCCGCGAGTTCGATCAACAGCTCAATGTGCTGATCCGCCAAAGCCGCCAGGCCGGGAATGGCTTCGGCGCGGATTTGTGAATCCCTGGTTTTGTCAGCGGCAATGGCGGACAGAAGTTTTTGCGTGGCCTGTGGATTTCCCGCCAACACGCGAACAACCTCCAGGGAGAGATCGGGATCCTTCACCTCCAGTAAATCCTCTAAAAGCTCCAGTGTGAGACCGGCAGGGAAATGAACTTTCTGAGTTTTGTTTCCTGTAACGGGTCGTGTCGTCCGGACCGGAAGTAGCCGCAGGGCGAAGGCGCGAAGCCGGGGCGAACTCGACGGATCCCGGACCCTTGCGAGCAGTAAACCGGGATTTCGCAAACCCAGTTCGGGCTGGCCACCGAGTGCGGTGTGTGCGGCTACGGCAGCTTCAAAAACCGCGTATTCCAGATCGCTCCTGGACAACAGTTCATCAACGGCGGGAAGGTAGGACTTCAAGTCTGCATCGGCGAGCCAGCGCAAGGTTTCAAACTGCACATCCGCATTCCTGTCACCGAGCAGGGCATTGATCCACGGCTGCGGGTCGACCCCGGCGAGTCGCAGAGCCTGAACCGCCTCAATGCGGTCTGCGGCCGACCAGGATTGCAAGTCGGTGAGGTTCCAGCGGCCTGCGAGTCGACGCAGCGATGAAAGCGCCGCGCTGGCGATGAAGGCATCTTCGTCACGACTCAATTCGAACAATTTGCTCCGGGAAAAATCAGTCTCACCACGGCGGAGTTTGGCAGCGAGCGTGGCTGCTTCATTGCGCGGCTGCATATCCAGAGGACCAACCCAGCCGGCTTTTTCCAGATCGATTTCCAACTTCCACAGCCGCCCGTAACCGTGGACCGGATAACGACCATCGACCCAATCCGTCAGGTAGAAAACGGCAGTGCTATCGTCTTCGCGGTGCTGATCACGCGCAATGCCGACCGGCCGGAAGTAGCGGGAACCGCGCAACAGAGTCACCTGTTTCGCCGCGAAGCCGGCACCCTTTTGGATGAGTGGAAAGAAATCGATGCGGTGATCTCCCCACGACGGAATCAGCAGGCCGCGCCCGAGCGGAAGCAATCCGCAGGGAGCTTCGCCGGAAGGGTGAATCATCGGCAGGGTGCCGCGCATTTCACCATTCCAGCAGACGAAAGGATGCGGTGTCGCTCCGCCGTACTTTCGACGGTATCCGTAGTCGCCGCCATCGACGATGTGGAGCACTTTGCAGGGCGGATATTCGCCGGGATCGTTCTCGGCTGCGAAGATTTCTCCATCCGGTCGAACCGTGACTCCAAACGGATTCCACAGACCTTCCGCCACTTTGCGAAGATTTTTTCCCGCCGCACTGATTCGGAACACGCCACCGCGGTCGATGCCTTTAATTGACGAATCATCCCGCGGCTGCAGTGTCCACGCTTTCGCAAAATTTTCACCGAGCCCGAAAACCAGATCGCCATTTGGTACCCAGGCCAGTCCTGACAAAGCATTGTGCGGATAAACAGCCTCCGAAATCAGCTCGACGAGTGTCTCTTCGACATCTCCTGTGCCGTCGCCATTGCTATCGCGGACCCGGAGAATACGATCGCGTTCCGAGAGATAGACCCAGCCATCGGAACCGAGCTCCAGGTCCATGGTCTGTTCCGTGGCCGCATAAAAGACGTGGCGCGTGCCATCGCGATCAAAGATCAGGACTTCGTCCGTTTCGGGACCGGCGTAGTCCTTTGGCGGCATGTGGGTGTGGCAGGCCACCGCCCAGATTCTGCCCTTTTTATCGACATCCAGCCCCGTGGGTGTCGCAATGTCAGGATGCCCGGCGACAAGTGACAGCGATACGCCGGGTTGAAGCACTTCGATCTCAGCGGGGCGATCTTCAGCTGCGGCCGGAACTGCGGCGAGCCAGAAAAAATTGAAGATGAGGACGCGGTATGTGTTCATGGAACGGGCAGGAACTGAGTTGCACGGGAAAGTTGCGACTTATTTGGTGATTTCGTTTATCTTCAGATTCTTCCAGCTCACCTTGATGCCGCCGCCGGAGTGGATCTGAAGCGCGATTGATCCTTTTGCTTTGGCGATTTTCTCATCTTCCAGATCGATCATTTGCGTTCCGTTCAGCCAAGTGGTGACGTGACCTCCGACGACGCGGATTTTCATCGTATTCCACTCGCCGTATTTGAGAGCCTTTTGCGCTTCCGCATCCGGTTTGATCAGCCATCCGCGGCCGTAGGATTCGTAAACCCCGCCGGAATTCTTGCCGGGCGGAGCGACTTCGACCTGCCACCCGGATATTTTGGTGCCATCGAGCGACGAACGGAAAAAGATCCCGCTGTTGCCATCGGCGGATTGTTTAAAATCCACTGTCAATTCGAAATCTTTGTACTGCTTTTCGGTAGCAAGGTAGCCATATTCGGCATCCGGACCGCTTTCGCAGACCAGTTCGCCATTTTCGACATACCATTTTTCCGTGCCGTGAACTTTCCAGCCGGACAGATCTTTGCCATTAAAAAGGGAAGTGCCTTCCCCGGCTCCAACAGCATTCGGTAGAATTGCTGCGAGGGCGAGGAGCAAGGCAAAAGGAAAAATCGTTGCGTTCATGATACCTCGATTGAAAGCCCGCCCATCGAAAGCGTCAATCCGCGGTGCTGCCGGAGTCACGTAGGCGGAACGCCTTTCCGACTCACTCGGGTCTCTTAGTTTGCGAACGGTTTACCTGCGCCCAAGCCCTGGCGATTGGCAGCGCCGCGCATCTTACGGGGGACAGGAAGGGTGATCTGGTTCGTCGGTCCGTTTTCCGGTAGAGGTGACCTCCAGGTGGGTACCATAGGTACACTATATAATGGCGATCTGGAGATCACCACTACCCATATAGCTACCGATGTAACAGAGAATTCCCTATGAGATATACCGATGATCTTATCGTCGGTTTCAAAAGTCAGGTAGAGGCAGAGGATTACCTCAAACGCCTTACCGAAAGGTTGGGTAAGTTCAACCTGCGGTTAGCAGAGGAAAAGAGTGGACAGGTGAGGTTCCAACACTGGCGACCCAACGACAGCGGGAAGTTTACCTTCCTGGGGTTCGACTTCTATTGGGCGAAAACCCGACGGAACAAGAACCATCGTGTAGTAAAGTCCTGCGGACCGCACGCAGAACCAACAAGAAGAAAGACCAACAATCGCTACAAAAGCTGAAAGACTGGATCAAAGCGTCGCGGTCATGGCCGTGGACGTCCGCTCTATGGCAACGATGCGGAAGGGAACTTGATCCCGTCATTATTCGATTGATCTTCAAAGCAATGAAAGGAAAAGTAAACGAAATGAACGACAACCGGTTACGTGCGCGAATCGCTGAGGAGCCTGGTGCGGGAAAATCGCACGCTGGGATCTGCGAGGGGGACGCCGGGTAACTGGCGTTCCTACCTTAATCGCCTCAAAATCTATCATGTCTTGGAACGTAATTATCTGCACATCCGACGGGTCACCCCTAGGTCTCGCACCCAACATAAAGAAGGCCTTCAGTGATGTATTTCCAAATCTTGAGTGGCCGAGCGATTCCGAATGCCTTCTTCCAGAAGACAACGGTTTTCGATTGGAGTTTGGCGGAAACCCTGTGAGAGACATTTGGTCGCATGGCGGTTTTTATCATCTTCAGCAGTTTGCAGACATCTGTAAGGCAAATGGCTGGGTGCTGGGGGATGCTCAGGAGGGAGCTGAATTTGATCTAGGCGATCCTTATTCCGCATTTCCTCCCGAAGACCGCCCTTAGGCGAATCGGGTAGGCACGGGGTTTGAACCCGCGCCCCCCACACCACCCGGCGT
>JARGOZ010000290.1 GCA_029213025.1 Verrucomicrobiales bacterium | reverse complement strand
GCGTAAGGGCAATCGAGTCTATCAAAGCGGATCGTTGTTGAAAGATCACGCGGAAAATTCGGCCCGATTGATTCTGAAAGCAGCCCGGGAACACTTTGGTCTTTCTGAAGCCGGTCTGAAGAAACCGGTGAGAGGAGATTACAGCCGGGCAGCCATAGCGGCAAGGCTCCACGGGGAAACCACGATGAGTCAAAGCTGGATAGCTGAGCAACTGGGAATGAAGAGTGCTGCAAACGTATCAAGGCAAATTCAGGTCTTCCGGTCGAAAGAAACCCGGAAGTTACCGAAGAAGATTCGAGAGTGGATGAAAATATAGAATTTTTAACTGACCCCGTTTAACATAGAATTTTTAACTGACCCCGTTTAACAACTGACCCCGTTTAACAAACGGTCACGCACCCCAGCGCCATGGATGTGCTAGCCGTGGCAGCGGATGGTACACTATTTGCCGAGGCCGGAGTCGACAAAAAGGTGCGTATTCGTGATACAGTCACTCTCAAAGTGCTGCGCGAATTCCCGGTCCATGACGGACCGATCACGGCGTTAGCCTGGCATCCCGGCGGTTCGATCCCGGCGGTTCGATCCTGGCGACGGGATCCGCCGACTTGAGTATTCGCCTGTGGGACCTGGAGACAGGTAAGATGATCGAGGAAATTCGTGGACCCTTGGGAAAGGTCCACACATTGGCCTTCAGTCCCAGCGGGAATCTGCTGGGCGGCGCATCGCAAGACTCGGTGACGCGCATCTGGGATTTGGAAACGGGGAAAGCGCTCCCCGCGGCTGAGTAGGGCATCGTTTCCGTCGGTCGCCGGAGCTTGTTTAGAAGCTCCCACATCGGGAAAACTGCAACCAGCAAGGCGGATAGTCGCTCCTCGGTTGGCAGGAATATCCTTGAATATGCAAATTCAATCAATTCAGTAATTTTATTACACTTTGCAATAACAAGATTTTAGGACAATCTGACTTATTATCTGCGGAACCTATAATATGGCGAATTTATTGGTATGAAAATCCACGTGCCTATTTTCTTTATCGCCGCCATAATTCTCCTTAATAGCTGTGCCGAAAGAACCACAGATATTATGGGGCAAGTTTTTGAGGTCACTAAAGATCGCACCAACGTGAAAATGGGACTTGTTCCCGTTCACGTCATCCCTGATGAACAGTTTAGGGCAATTGCCATAACTGTTGCTGCTGAGATGCAAGCTTCTTTACAAGCAGAGATCGATGAAGCAGCCATCAAAGAATTCTTCCTGGAGCTAAAATTGATTAAGTACGTAAGTACCCAAGCATTCAGGAGTTCGGTCAGTGAATTTGTTAGAGACGAAAACATCAAGCTGGGTCCTAAAATGACGTTTGACCAAGCGAAAAAATTGTTAGTTGATGCTCTCCCCGAACCAGTGTCGGTAACAGATGCCGACGGCAAGTTCAAAGTAACCATTTCTAACGGCGTGCGCTTTTGGAGCGTGGCCTATGCCGAAAGGCAGGAATTGGAAAGTAGGGAAGGATACCTCTGGATCAAACCTGTCGAATTCTCAGAAAGACCGGACTTGGTTTTGCTATCAAATAACTCAAACGTGGATTCTTTTGATGCCCTTCGTAATCTACTTTCCTCTTTTGACCAGAATCAATCCCCAACCAAAGCGAAAGTCACGCCGGAGTTAGCTCAACGGATTGAAGAGGTGAAGGCTAAGGCATACTCTGAAAATGCTAAAGCTGCTGAGGTTCAGGTTTCTGAGGCAAAGGCTGAGGCAGCAAAAGCCGATGCTGCAGGGGTTGAAGCTGCTAAAGTTGAGGCGGCAAGGGTTGAGGCAGAGAAGTTGTTCAATCTGAGAAAGTATTTGAAGCAGAATGAATATTTGAATTTCTTGAGAATGAAATTCATTCTCGTCCCGGGGACTGATGTGCTCTTCTGCGAGCATGAAACGCGGGTCAAGGATTACGCCGTTTATGCGGCCGAGACTCCTGGAGTGGATATGGGGTGGAAAGATTACGAATATTATGGCCACAAGCAGACTCCGGATCATCCCGTGGTCAACGTGAACTGGGAGGATGCCAAGGCGTTCTGCAAGTGGCTCAGTGCGAAAGAAGGGAAATCGTATCGCCTGCCAACCGATCACGAATGGAGCGTCGCGATTGGGATTGGCAGGCAGGAGAATTCTGGAACCAGTCCGAAGAACAAAAACGGAAAAATCGAAGGCTTTCCGTGGGGACCGAGTTGCCCGCCTCCCCGTGGAGCCGGGAATTTCAAAGGTAGTGAAACTGATTCCTCTGGAAGGATTGCAGGATATCAGGACGATCATCCATTTACGGCACCGGTAAAGAGCTACGGAGTGGGAAAACATGGGCTCTACGACTTGAGCGGCAACGTTTATGAATGGTGTGACGATTCGTATTCAAATAGACAGGTCCTCCGAGTGTTGCGCGGTGGGTCGTGGAGCGACAGTTGCGAGTACAATCTGCGTTCTTCGTATCGCGACTTCGAAACTCCCCTGCGTCGAAGAGCCAGCGGCGGGTTCCGTTGTGTGGTCGAAAATCTGGAAGAAGCGGCAGCAACCGTAGTGCGGGCGAAGCAGGAGGAACTTGGGGCGAAGGGAGTACCGGCCGATGAACCAAACTTGAAGCCCCTCAGAGTGTTAAAAGGAGATGTAAGCAAACCGGGGAAATTCTTCCCGGCTCCCGGGCCGGGTGACCCGCCGCTGATGAATACTCAAGACCTTGTTGATGCCTTCCTTCGTGCGCCATCATGGAAAGAAAGAATTCCCTACATCTATGAGGGAAACAGGCTAAAGGCCATGATCCAAGAATATTACAAGAAGTGGCCAGACTTTTCCATCGACCGGTTCAAGATTAAACTTTTCCAGATGGAACTCGAAAAGGAATACGGAGGACCATTCTGGGTCTACCAAATCACCTATAGCGAGGTGGCCCGAAGTGGTGTGCCGCTGATTATCCAGGTTGAAGATGGAAACCTAAAAGTAAATTGGGAAGTCTTTTCCGAGTGCAACGATGAGCACTTTGTGAAGTTTCGCGAGGGTAAGATCAAAGGTCCTCATGATTTCCGTCTCGTCGCGGAAAGGGTTACAGAGTATCCCGGTCGAGACAAAGACATCCTGGAGGAAATCGGTGATTACCGGTGCTACGAATTGAATCCCCCTTATGGAGGTTATCGCGTATTTTCCGAGTATGCATTTGTTAAAAAGGGCACTCCGGTCGCACGCCAACTCGATGCCAAGATTCGCCTTGGAGAAGATCCTCTGGCCGTAACCGTTACCTTGGAACGAAAACTTTTTGCTAACGGAACCAAGCGTCTCGTGATTACAAAGTTTGTCAGCGAGGGTTGGTTCAAATAGTGAATGCTCACAAAAGCGAAAATTACTTCTCGCCGTTGGACCCCATCCACCTCACCGGTCGCAGACAGCTATATTTCTACAAGTCGTGTCACAAAATGGTCGGGTTTCGAACCTTTTTCATTATTCGGGGGCTTGGCGAGCAATACCAGATCTTTGCGGTGTGAACAAGACCTGGGAGATTTCAAATTGATCAATTAAAGAAATTTCCTTCGCACTTCCTTATTTCTCAGTTTTTATGCACCTGAAAATCTGTGCCAGATAACTAGATGTTTCGTAAGGCTTCCGATTTTTGGCCAAAATGTCGTAATGAGCTTCAAATCAGATTTTGCGGACAAAGGTTTATTGGAACGTCCTTCAGAATTGGAAAAGGTCAGGTTATCGGGAAAAATTAAACTAAAGGGTGCATCCCACTGCATGAGCGGTCCTGAAACTTGACGCTAGGCCCATTCATTCCAATGACGGTTCATCCTCTGATACCGGGCGAGCACAAATGCGGCTTTCATAGCCTACATCCAGATGACCGGAAAATCCGGCCTACGCCTTTTGTACCAAGCACTCGAAACGAGGAGCTGCGAATGTAGTGATCGCTCTTTCCTGGAGCCTTTTTAAAAAAAATCGGCGAAATTGCGGCGCGTTTACGCTTTTTGGCGGTCATTCAGCAGCAAACGCTTCTATTTTACTTGCCAAAATAGTATCAAACATTTATTGGATATCTCTCTTTCCTGGCTTAAACCGTATATCCATCGTGATAAAACAGAGAATATTCCAAAATATGAAATTTATAGGTCTCCTGCTAATTGGAGTAATCTCAGTCTTCTTCGCTTCCTGCAAAACAACTGTAGATGTGAATCACCTTACGGGGCAACTGGGTGCGAGAAACCGGATCAGTCAAAGTCCTGACAAATTTTCGAAGTTGAGCAAGTCCCAGAAAACCGCTGTAAAACAGGGTCAAGTCTGCCGGGGAATGTCGAAAGACGCGGTTTGTCTTGCCTGGGGTAAGCCTGATCAAGTGCAGAAGTCCGGAAAGAAGGTTGTTTGGATCTATATGTCCAGAGAGCAGGTTGATTACGATTACACTTCTCAAGCCGGGAATTTGAGCCGGTATTTCAGCAGTTCAGAAAAATACTACGACGGCCACTCTTCCGAAGGACTTACGACTGTCGAGCGTCTCGACCGGACAGTGGTTTTCGAAAGGGGCCGCGTGGTATCAGTTGCTCGTTCAAGGTAGATTGCTCTACTGCTTCTTCGCCTTTTTCTTCGGTGCCGGTTGAGTCAGATCGGGATCGAAGTTGGGAAATTTTTCCGTCAGCCACGAAATCAGAGCCGGACGGTTTTTCAAAGCCCGGCTCATTGACGCGGGAATCGATTTTGTCGACTCGTCGAAGCCGGCTACTCCGGCCGATTCCGGCATAATTTGTCCTTCCCAACCCGCGAGATCCGCCGGTTGTAATCCGGTGCGGTAGAATGCTTTGCCGTTATAGGGGGAGGGGTGGTATGTGCCGACAATCGATACATCGAGATCCGCAGTGATTTTATCCTCCCAGCCACCGGCCCAGAGGCTGGAATTTACCAGAAAGCGGCGGGCATCTTCATCCAGCAAATCTTCAGACGCGCCAAGAGAGGTATAGACAACACGGGCATCTTTCTTTGTCCCTCCCGGAGCGATGTAGAAATCGCGGCTCCAGCCTGCGCTGACGAGCGGTTTGTCGGAATTGATGTCATCGCCGGGTTCGAAGGTATTGAGAACCTGCACATCGAGAAGTGCCGTGGCGTCTGCGGGTGGCTGCGATTTGTACGCGCCGGAATACGCATGGATCGAACCGACGCCGGTGAGGATCGGGTGATCAGCCGCTCCGGCTGCGGCGGTGATACGGCTGCCCATCACGTGATTGCTGCCGTAGTGACTTTGGCCGCGCTCTTTGTGCCAGGTATTACCAAAGATCTGTTCCCCGAGCCCGCCCCGGTAGTCATCGCCGTCATAGGTAAAGTTCAGTTTGGCCCATTTACCCTCCTGCTTGTTGAAAGCGTGGGTGGAGGTGCGCATTCCGACGACTGGACCGCCGCGTTCGAAGTAGTCGACCAGCAGATCGACCTGCGCATCGGGCAGATTCATGAACCGGGTGAAAAAGACCAGCAGGTCGGCTTCCTTCAGCGCTTCCATGCCGGGAACGGGGACATCGCCCGGCTTGATGTGGCCGTTTTCATCGATGCCGAAAAGCACGGTGCAGCGGAAGCCCTGGTGTTTGGCGAGTATCCTGGCGAGGGCGGGACAGGTCTCTTCGGAGCGGTACTCGTGGTCGTTGGCGATGAAAACGATGTGTTTACCGACGCCCGGTCCTTCGGTGCCTTCGTAGACAAGCGGGTCGGCGAAGAGGGTTTGTGCGCAGATAGCGAGAAGAAAAGTGACAGTAACAGAATAGATAATTTTCATGGTGAATACTATAATAATTTGTATCGGAGTCCGGATTCGCTCTATGTGCTTCGAGGGACGGATTGACGGCTGGTAACTGGATAATACGGATCACGCCGTTTATCTATAGGAGTAATGCCTGGCTGGCGGTATTTGGTCGATTGGGACACCGATTCAACAGGGTACAATCGCGGACTGTACCCTGTTAAGTCCTGCCTGGAATACTCCGCAGTG
>JARGOZ010000025.1:19207-56643 GCA_029213025.1 Verrucomicrobiales bacterium | reverse complement strand
TTGCCGTTTTCGTTCGGACAGTTCTTCATTTTTCTCTCCATTGATCTGGATGGTTTTCGGAGAGAATTCCTCTACAATCTTTTTTACCTGTTCGACAGTGCCTGCCCGGAACATCACTTCGACTTTGGGAGCCCCTTTTCTGAAACATTCAGCGATCTTCGGCGCATCCTTAATGCCGGTTCGAAGAAACACATCCTCCGTCATGCCGATTCGATCAATCAGTCCGGCCAATTCGGAAAAGCGTTCTATCACCCCGGGTTTTAAATCGGCTTTAAAAGAGATACGCCCCTTACCTGCTAACAGTAATTGTTCCAGCGTTGCCACTCCGTAACCGGACAAAGAACCGTCCCGAAACCGCTTGTTCAATTGCTGCACTTCTGAAAACTTCAAATCCTCCACCGGACCCTTACCGTTAGTTTCCCGATTCAGGGTATCATCGTGGACCACGACAAACACGCCGTCTTTCGTGCAACGGATATCGGTTTCATATAAATCAAATCCCTTTCGAACCGCTACTTCCAGATTCACAACCGAGTTTTCCGGTGCATCATCTTTTTTCTCGTTTTTATACCCGCCCCGATGAGCCGCCACCAGTATATATTTCGAATCAGGATCCGCCTCAACGTATAAGGGGACAACAGGTAGAGAAACGGCAATGATCGCGGGAATCAACTTTAGAATTCGCATCGCCCAACTGTGGCACAAGCTTACCCGAAAAGCCATTACCTGGCTTTGGCGCAAACATAAAAACTCTATAAATTTCAGCTTTTTAATAAGTTAACTTGATAATTAATATATTCTAAATACAATAGGGAAAATGACCCTGAACCGCTGGCTTTCAACGACTACGGCCATAATCCTGCTTCTCAATTCCCCTGTAAATGGTGAGACGATAAACGAGTCCGTAGCAGCTATGCTTCGATCTGAACCGGAACTCATGTCCGTTGATTCGGACAGCCGGGCCTGTTTCGAAGACTATAGGATAACAAAGGCAAAACGCCGACCTGTAATCTCGTTGACCAGCGACTCGGGTTTATCACAGAGAGACCGCAGCACCGACGGCCTGGTTGCGTCCTCATCCGGGAATCTTTACTCACGCGACCTGGGGATATCAATCCGACAATTAGTATACGACGGAGGAACTTCGAAAATGCTTTCCGCTTCAGCCAAACAATCCTACCGGGCGCAAAGACTGCTCCAATTGGCCATCATCGAAGACCGGGTTGTTGATCTTGTCGAAACCTACCTGGAAATCCTCAGACTCAACGAACAAATTTGCGCTGCGAAAAAAAACATTGCCTACCACAAGGAGTTTCATGAAAAACTCCTGAAGTACGAACAACTTGGCGGAAGCCGTTCAGACACCATGCTAATTGAAGGAAGGCTAAGTCTGGCGAAAAGCTCCCTCAGATCGATTCAATCTGAGAAAGAAACGGCGGAATCGAGGTATCGCAGACTGACCGGAGAAATCCCTCGCCACTTGACAAAGCCGGAGATTCCCCGAATCGAAGAGATTGCTAATACGTGTGAAATAACCGGAAACTGGCATTTCCAGGCAGCCTGCGCGACCTTTGATTCGGCCTCTACAGCACTGTTGGCGAAAAAAAGTGCCCACCTTCCAAATCTATATATCAATACCGGAGCCACTGAGGGATATGACACCGTAGGTATAAAAGGAAGAGACCGGGAAATCCATGCTTTGCTGGGCTTGCAGTGGGATCTCTACCGGGGAGGTCAAAGAAGAGCGCTTTCCGAAAGAGAGAAGTGGCAACAGGATAAAGCCTTTGATTTGGTTCGAACTGCCGTTGAAAACGGCAGACAAAAGGCCCGCGATATTTACACCGATCTGCAGAGGTCGAGAGACTGCCACAGTTCCCTGGATACCTATGTAAACCGCCTGGAATCTGTCGCAACCGACTACGGAAGGCAGTTTCAAATAGGAAGTCGGGATTTGATGAATCTACTGGGCATCGAAAACGAATTGTTCCAGGCCAAACTAAAGCTGATTAATGAACTCTATTCTGAACATGCATGTGTGTACCGGTTACTGGGAGTCCAGGGAAAACTCGCGTGTTTTCTGACAGGAAATAAAATTCTTGACCTTATCGAAACAGGTTGTGCCGAACAGGATGATTGGTCCTGCCGACTCAAACCGGGAAGCAGCCCCGGCAGATCCGAAATTGTAGCTATTCCGGTGGAGAATTGCCTAACCTCCAAACCTATTCGCGCCACTCCGGTAAAAGGAAGAAGATTATTTTCTTTTATAAGAAAATAATACTTCCTTTCAGTTCGTCGCCTGCCTCTCCCCCAAAAGGTATATTGAGAGAGTGACACGCGGCTTACGCGCTATCAGTGGTAATGTAATATATTCACCTACTCGTTGAGGCTTACCGGCACCGCCTGATTCTGAAACTGTCGAATCTGCACAGCTATCGCGACGGCTCTCTTCAAATTGGTAATTTCATAAGGCGAAACTCCTTTCGACTTTTTAAGTACCCGGCTCCAGTCGGCAAGCTGGTCATTGGTTCCATACCTACTGATAGTAACGGTCAATGTTCTTTTCCAACGCATCCCCCTGAAATCACTATCCTGATTGTGTTGCAAAAGTTTCGTAAGCCTTTCCCGAATCTCTGCCTTATTTCCGGCTGACACAGATTGGAGAAATTCGATCCTCGAAAGAACATTCATTGGGCCATCGTTAGCTTTTAACGCATCATGGAAGGCCAGAACGAGAGGGTTCTCATGCCATTTTCCGGTCTCAAACAGATGACCGGTAGTCTCGATAAGACGACTCTCAATATATCCCCAGTCGGAATCCGCTCCGGCGCCCCGGATTGCATCTCTGACAAGCCGCGATGCGGGCGTCTCGATAAATGTCAATCCGGCCTGTTCGCAATGCTTTCGATACAGAGCCTCCCGTGCCGGGTCGAAGAAATCTCCATATCTTGTAAACGAATCTACATATTCATTAAAGATGCTGACCTTTTTCTTGAGAAAGAAGGCATATTCCGAATGTTGTTCGACATAAGGAAAATAATCGGAGTTCGCCATATTGTGACAGTCTTCCAGAACGGCGGAAAGTGTCTTTGATGACACCAGAAAGTTTTTCGGCCCAAGATTACTCAGCTTCTCCCCAAACGGATCGATATCCTGCTGAAAACTGGAATTTTCCGCCAATTTCTTCACATCTTTTACATCAATTGGAGAATTGCTGGCTAATATCATAAAGTCTCCGGTATTCTGGTGAACTTTATATACCTCAAACTCTTTGAATTCTGTGAGCGCAGCAAGTACTGATACCATCAAATCATCCCCAAACTCATAACCATGGATCCACTGAACGAATACTCCGTCAGGTTTGAGAAACGACTTCGTGTGCCGGTAAAACTCTTTCGTAAACAAACTTGAAACACCCGACACCCACGGATTGGAAGGTTCCGAAATAATAATATCGTAAGTTTTCCGATTCCCGTAGAAATAGCTTTTGGCATCATCAATCACAAAATTGACTCTTTCATCAGTGAAACATCTCTCATTTCGAGGACGAAATTTCTCAGCGATCTTAATCACAGCCGGTTCGATTTCGATCAAATCAACCTCCTTCAGTCGCTGATCGGAAAGCAAATAGTGAAGAGTCATGCCTGTCCCCATTCCGATAATCGCGGCACTGTAATCCCCTTCCCTGGTCATCATCGGAAGGGCCGCCAACTGGGCCACTGTCGACTCATCCCCCCGGATGCCTTTTTCGCCTTCAGGAATAACTTTGTAGATCCCCCCGTCAGATTTTCCGTTGGTCTTCAATGACAGAAAGTTCTCCGTTTCGATAGCCGCAATCGTTGCTGTCCGCCCGTCCTGGTAGGCAAGAATTTCAGGTGGATTCTCGCCTGCCAGTCCATTTCTGTAGTATCCGCGGCTGAGTAAAGTTTGATCGAACGATACAAACGCTGCCGGGATTACGCATACAGCAACGACTCCATAAGCTAGTTTGCGATACCCATTCAGACCGGGCGAGACTTTACGAATCGATAGAAGCAGCGCTACTCCCAGCGCGATGTCGAGGGCTGCCCCGGTGAAGATCGTCCACTTTAACTGAAAGAGGGGCAGGAGCATCATTCCTCCCGCTGCAGCGCCGAGAATGGACCCCACAGTGTTCCATCCATAGACAGAACCGGTGTACTTTTCATTTCCTGTCTTTCTCACCAGGAAATAGGTAATCAGAGGCAGAGTGATTCCGGCGCAGAAACTGGCAGGGAACATCAATACCAGAGCCATCAAATATTTATAGATCGAATACAAAGAATATGCCTGCTCCGATTTCATAATCAGTGAGTGGGAATACCGAATTGCTTCGAACAATGGCCGGTATAGAAACAAACTGATCACCGCAAAACATCCCATCAGTATTTGAACGGTAGCCATCGTCTTCGTGATGTTGGCACCCGGCTTCCGGATCAGACGACTGGCAAACAGACCGCCAAAAGCGAGACCGAAGATAAACGCGGATATCATGACGTCGAACGAATGGGTGGAAGATCCCAGAATCAGACTCAACAGGCGAATCCAGCCCACTTCATAGATAAAGGAAGCGAAGCCGGTGCCCAGGCTGACTAACAGCCAGAGCCTGATTGTTTCGACCGGAACTGTTTCAGAGTCCGGGCGATGCTGTTTCGATCCTTCCTCCCCGGAGACTTTCGCCGTAGTCGCTCTTTTAGAAATCAGATAAAATCCACAGCCTACAATCCCGTTACCTATCGCGGCCAGAAGCAAAGTGCCGTTGGTTCCGAACTGCGCGATAAAATAATAGGATGTAACCAGAATCCCGGCCGCACCACCAAGTGAATTGATAAAATACAGTGTCGGCAGAGACTTTCTACCTCCATCGCCGGTGTGCCGCATCAATCCGGCGGCAATGAGCGGATAGGTCAACCCGAGAAGAGTGGAAAACGGCAAAGTAATCAACAGACAGAGAAATACCTGCACAGCTTTACCCACCCAGAATACTTTGGAAAAAGCTTCGGCATTCTCGAAGAAAAATCCGGTAACTGTTCCATACAATGAATGGAATATAAGAGCCGAGACCGCCAGTAAAATTTCAATTACAGCGTAGGTCAAAAAAGGGTTTTTCACCTTCTTCAAATATTTCGCCGCAAGAAAAGACCCGAGACCAATCCCGCCCATAAATGTAATCAGCGTGATAACCTGTCCATAAGAAGAATGGCCGAGAAACAACTTCAAATATCGGGTCCAAATGCCTTCGTAGATCAACGCGACAAAACCCGAGAGCAAAAACAAAAGATAGATAGCAAGTCTCATATTTTTAAAATTTACGACAAGTTTAGTAAATTGCTTTATAAATTTTATATTTTCTGTAATTTCATAGATAACTTAACCTTTTTCTCCATTCTATCTGCACCCCTTAAATGTGGACCTTTCTTCGGCCTGTCTGCGCCCTGATAGTTCGCTATGTCGCTCGCCAGGCCACATCTGCCGCTGTTTGGATTTCTGCTCTCGATCTTTGTTTCCGGTCCCTTGGCCAACGGAACGGAGGGGTTTGCCTTTTTCGAAGAGAAAGTGCGCCCGGTTTTGTCGACCTACTGTTACGATTGCCATTCGGAGGAAGCCGGCAAACAAAAAGGCGGTCTACTCCTCGACAGGAAAGAAGGCTGGCAAACGGGAGGAGACTCAGGTCCGGCAATTATTCCAGGGGATCTAGAAGAGAGTATTCTGCTTCATTCTATTTCCTGGCTGGACGATAACCTGCAGATGCCACCGAAGAGAAAACTGGGACCGGCAGAAATCGGGATTTTGCAACAGTGGGTCAAGATGGGAGCACCCGATCCCCGGGATCAGGAACTCCACAAAGCGCTCCGAAAAAATTTCATTGATTACGAAACCGCCCGCAAAGGCTGGAGTGTGCAACCTCACCGCAATCCCCCGGTCCCCGAAAACATGCACAGTGAATGGCCGGCGAACGGTATTGATCACTTTATCCTTTCCGCTATCGAATCCGCAGAACTCACTCCGGTAGCAGATGCCTCACCCGAAGAACTCATCCGGAGAACCAGCTTTGATCTCACCGGTCTGCCACCGACCACGGAACAGGTTGCCTCTTTTGTAAAATCACCCGGTCAGCAGCATTTTGCGCAGCTGGTGGATGAAATGATTGCCAGTCCCCAATTCGGGGAAAAATGGGGACGCCACTGGCTTGATGTAGTGCGATACGCTGATTCCAACGGAGGTGATAGGAACTTTACCTACCATCACGCCTGGCGGTTCCGCAACTATGTGATCGATTCCTTCAATAAAGACCGGCCCTATCACGAAATGGTCCGTCAACATATCGCCGGAGACTTGTTACCGGCGGCAAACGACACACAGCGCAGTGAACAACTGATCGCTTCGTCCTTTTTATCACTCGGACCAAAGATGCTAACGGAGAGAGATAAAGAAAAGCTCTATCTCGATACTGCAGACGAACAAATCGACACAATTGGGAGGGCGTTTCTCGGTCTTGCGATTGGTTGCGCCCGCTGTCACGACCACAAATTTGATCCGATTTCCCAGGAAGATTACTATGCTATGACTGGCTTTTTCCGGTCTACTCAAGTCATCCTCGGCACACAGAATGGATGCGTTAATGTAGCCAGCTGGGTTGAACAGGCCCTTCCCGGGGCCGATAAATCCCTCGCCGAAAAAGTAGCCCGTTCCGAACTGGTGATGCGTTTGGCAGTAGACTCTTCATTTCGGCAGAAAGCCGGTGGTAAAATGTCGTTGGACGGGCTCCCTTTCGGCGGAGTCCTTTACGACGAGACTGATGCACAACTGATTGGCGACTGGACCCCATCTACTTTAACGAAGTACCGGTTTGGCGAACAGTACATTCATGACGACCGGAAAGCGAAAGGGAAGAAAAGGGTGGTTTTCCGGGGCAGCCTGCCTGAAAGCGGAGAATACGAAGTGCGCCTCGCCTACAGCTCGCATCAATCACGAGCCCAAAACATCCCGATTGTTGTTCATAGTAAACACGGTCGAAAAATAGTAGAACTCAACCAACGGAAAACCCCATCTGTCGGAGATTTGTTTGAGCCGATAGGGCAGTTTTATTTTGAAAAAGGTGGTGCCTGCTCTGTGACTATAGAGACAACCGGAACGGATGGATATGTCATCGTCGACGGCCTGCAATTCATTGCCGTGAAAGATATGGCGTCCGAGAAGTTGGCTTTGAGCGGCGAACAGGATATTCCCAATGGCGACCTCTACCGCATGAGCGAGAAAGAGCTCAAGTCAGAACTGGCCAAACTGTTGAAGTCTTTCCGAAAAGAACCTCTCGCCATGGCGCCCCGGGATGCTGAAGACAGCGGTGACATTCATTTGCGGGTCCGCGGGGAGGTAAGCCAGCCTGGACCTGTGATTCCGAGAAACTTTCTGAAAGTGCTTCACAACGGCCCGAAGCCG
Source organism: Verrucomicrobiales bacterium (assembly GCA_029213025.1). GTDB lineage: Bacteria > Verrucomicrobiota > Verrucomicrobiia > Verrucomicrobiales > DEV007 > Arctic95D-9. Next base: position 49,188 of record JARGOZ010000025.1, on the reverse strand, counting down.
CAAATTCCAGAAGGCAGCAGTGGCAGGGTTGAATTTGCAGACTGGTTGACCGGTCCCGGTAACGCGCTGTTGGACCGTGTCATGGTAAATCGAATCTGGCACCATCTTTTCGGAAGAGGCATTGTGAAGACAGTTGATAATTTTGGCAAGCTCGGGGCCGAACCGACTCACCCCGGGTTGTTGGATTACCTCGCTTTCCGGTTTAGAAATGAAGGCGGTTCTGTGAAATCCCTGATTCGCGAAATCGTGCTGAGTCGCAGCTACCAACTCAGTTCTCAACCCACAGCATCCCATCTTGAGAAGGATCCGCAAAATGCCACCTTTGCACGGCAAAACCGGAGACGGCTGACGTCGGAGGAGATCAGGGACAGCGTGCTTTTCCTGACCGGGCATCTATCACTGGAAAAAGGCAAAGCGACTTCCCTGAGCTATGGAATCGATCTCGATAAACCAATGAGTTTTTCAAAGAATACCCTGCGAACGGTTTATCTGCCAGTGGCTCGAAATAACCTGGTAGCCGAAATGGAGCTCTTTGATTCTGCCAATCCGGATCTCGTCACGGGAGCGAGACCTACTACTACGGTTCCTACTCAGGCACTTTATCTACTCAACAATCAGGATCTCCTGAAGCGTGCCCGGGAACTCGCAGAGCAATCTATGCATTCCCGTGACCCGACGGCATGGCTCTACAGCAAAATTCTTAACCGGAAAGCTACCCGAAGTGAACTGGGACGGGCCAATTCTTTTCTTACCGAACTCGGCGGTGAACAACCCGCATCACTCGGGCACTTCGCTCACCTCTTATTAATCTCCAACGAATTTCTTTTCCTGAAGTAATGAGCCCGTTTCAATCCTGCCAGCGCTATGATACTCCTGCCGTCTCGCGGCGAACACTTCTCCAGGGTGCAGCCTGCGGTTTTGGTTCATTAGCTCTGTCCGGTCTTGCCTCCGATTCGGCTCATCACGCCCCGAGAGCGAAACGAGTAATCTTTCTGTTTATGCATGGCGGGGTTTCCCATGTCGATACCTTCGATTACAAGCCGGAACTCAACCTGCGGGACGGTCAGACGCTACCTTTTGATCCGGCAAAAAATCTGGATCCAACATCGACGCGCCAGGCGAAACTAATGGCGTCCCCCTGGAAATTCTCTCAGCACGGACAATCAGGGCAGTGGGTCAGCGAATTGTTTCCCGAAGTGGCAAAGATGGCGGATGAACTTTGTGTAGTAAAATCCGTGAAAAGCAAAGGTCAGTCCCACGGGCAGGCTGTATGCATGCTGCACACCGGTTCCGACAATTTTGTACGCCCGTCTGTCGGAGCGTGGGTGAACTATGGACTCGGGGAGGAAAATAAAAATTTGCCAGGGTTCATCAGTATAGGCCCATCCGCCACCCACGGCGGCCCTCGAAACTACGGATCAGCTTTTCTTCCGGCCGAAAACCAGGCAACTACGATTGGCCGGTCAGGAGCGGTCAAAAAAGATGCTTCGTTCCGGTTTCTCAAACCTGCTACCGACCAAAAGACCCAGCAACGGAAGCTTGCTTTTCTGGAAGAAATCAATCAATCACATATATCCAAAGGAGATCCTTCCGCCATGGAGGGAATGATTCGCTCCATGGAGTTGGCTTTCCGAATGCAGGGAGCTGCGCCGGAAGTCATCGGGCTCGAAGATGAACCGGAGTATATTCAGTCTCTTTACGGACTGGATCAAAAAGAAACAGAGAATTTCGGCAGACAATGTCTACTTGCCCGACGCTTCGCAGAAGCCGGTGTTCGATATATACAAGTGAATACAGCCAATGTCTGGGACCAGCACAGCGGACTGGTCAAAGGGCACGAAAAAAATTCCAAAGCTGTAGATAAGCCTATCGCCGGTTTACTGTTCGATTTGAAACAGCGGGGCCTGCTTGAGGATACCCTGGTTGTCTGGGGCGGCGAATTTGGCCGAACCCCGATTGTCCAGGGAACCAATGGACGGGACCACCACCCTCAGGGATTTACGGTGTGGATGGCAGGCGGCGGCGTAAAAGGCGGCCTCTCCTATGGCGAAACAGATGAATTCGGCTATCACGTGGTGAAGGACAAAGTGCATATGCATGACTTACATGCCACGATCCTCCACCTCATGGGGCTGAATCACGAAAAACTTACCTATCGATATGCAGGGCGGGACTTTCGCTTAACCGATGTGTACGGCGATGTCGTCACAGACCTGTTTGCCTGACGGTTAGTTAGTCGACCGTCAGATCAATCAGAATTTCCCTCGGCCGGGCTCCGTCCCCGGGACCAATGATGCCCCGACTTTCGAGAATGTCGATCATTCGAGCCGCTCTGGTATAGCCGAGCCTCAGCTTCCGCTGCAGTAAAGAGGTGGACGCTTTTTTCTCTGTGAAAATGACTTCCATACACTTGGAAAGGATCTCTTCGTCGGCATCAGAAACCTCGCGCACTTCCTCGTCCTCCATAAAACCGAAACCTGCCTCTTCATTGCCGTCCAACAGATATGACGGAGTTCCCTGCGCAGCACATACCTCTACCAGAGCAAGTGCCTCATCATCGGTGATTAATGCACCTTGAGCCCGAATCAATTGAGCACTTCTCGGAGGCAGATAAAGCATATCCCCTTTTCCTACCAGATTCTCCGCACCGTTTTCATCGAGAATGATTCGGCTATCGGTCTTGGAGGAAACCTGGAAAGCAATCCGGGATGGAATATTTGCTTTGATGGTACCGGTTATCACGTCTGCACGCGGAGTCTGGGTAGCAATAATGAGATGAATACCGGCGGCCCGGGCTTTTTGTGCAATCCGGGCGATACTTGTCTCCACGTCAGTAGAAGCCGTCTGCATCAAGTCGGCCAACTCGTCGATAATTACGACGATGTAGGGAAGGTTTTCCGGGATCTCGTCATCTACAGTGTTTTCGACCGGAGACGGATCTTTGTCAGTTCCCAGCTCATCGCTTTCAAGGAAGTCTTCACCAGTTTCCGTGTTAACCAGGTTGGGCTGCAGGGCTTTCCCTTCAGCCAGTTCTTTGGCTCTCACTTCTTTATCCCGAAGGCTGTTAAAGCCTTCGAAATTCCGGACACCTTTTTTGGCGAACATGGTATACCGACTCTCCATTTCCTTGATCACCCAGCGCAATGCCAGAAGGACATTTTTGGGATCAGTCACCACAGGGACAACCATGTGAGGGAGAGCATTATACAACTGCATCTCCACCACCTTGGGATCAATCATGATAAACTTCAGCTCATCCGGAGTGAACCGATAGAGCAAACTGGCGATGATCGAATTGATACATACACTTTTTCCGCTTCCAGTCGCACCGGCTACGAGGAGGTGAGGCATCTTCGCCAGGTCACCAATGATGGCTTCACCATATACATCTTTACCCAGAACAAGCGGCAATTTTGCATTGCAATTTTGGAAGGTATCACTTTCGAACAGCTCGCGGAGAGCCACCGTAACTTTATTGGAATTCGCAATCTCTATACCAACGGTATCCTTCCCGGGACTCGGCGCGAGGATATTGATTCTTTCCGCACGTGTCGCCCGGGCTATATCATCTTTCAGTGCTACGATTTTATTCACCCGCAGCCCCGGTGAAGGGTAAAATTCGTATCTGGTGATGGTTGGACCTTTCGTGATATCACCGGGCTCAACCTCCACCTTAAAACTGTTGAGAGTCCGGACAATATGATTTTGCGTCTGGATCAAAACCTCATCATCACACTCAAAATCGTTGTACTCGTCGGCATACCCCAGCACATCCAGTGGCGGAAGTTGATACCCTTCATACTGGCGGTTGAGGTCCAGTTTCACCGGCGGCTCGTTAGCCGGTTGGTGGTGGCGCTGGGAAGCGTCGATAATTTTTCTCACCCTCTCCGGACCGGGAGCAACCGGCTTAACTACTTTATCGAATACAGTTTCCTCTTCGACAACAGGCTCTTCTTCAATCACCGGCTCCTGCTCCACATAAGTGGCAACTGGTTCGTCATCCTCGGTAATCACCCGTTCTATGCTGATAACTTCCGAAGTCGTCAGGGATCTGCGTATAGGTTGGACTGGTTCCTCCGGCGTGATACCCGACCACAGACTCCACTTTTTCTCCCAGTTTACCGAGCCAAACATTCTGGAGAGCCGCCCTCCGACCCGACATAGAAACCGGTAGGGATGAATCCCGGTAATGACAATCAATGTCAAAACAGAGATGACCGACATAATAATAAAACTACCTGCCGGACCGAAAAATCTCACGAAAACTTCGTGACCCAGTTTCAAACCGACCAGCCCCCCGACACTTCCGGGAAGATCGTATTTTTCAATCCAGTCACTCAAAAACAGCTTTTGGCAATCCGCGATACATGCTGCGGAGATAAGAAACAGAGCCAGCGCTACAAAATTTCTGATGCCCAGATTCCTGCGGGTTATTACCTGCTGTATCCCCCACCAAACCAAAATGGCGGGAATCAAATATCCGGCTGCGCCAAAACCGCGAAGTATATATCCGGCAGCGGTGGCACCGATGGGGCCAATAAAATTACTACTGCTTTCAGGCTCTACATCGAGGATTTGCTTAAACGACACCCAGGACGGCAAATCGTCCGGAGTATAGGAAATAAGAGCGAGTAACAACATCGCGGCGAAACCGCCGAGAAGCATCGCCAAAACTTCATTGGAGTGATAACTCTCGATCCACCAGTTGTCTCGTTGCCGGTGATCACTCCTGTCTGATTGATTGTTTGCTGTTTTCAAACCCATCGTCTCGTGATCTGGGATATTGTTTACGTAACGATTTTAGTAATTATCGCCACAATCCCAAATTATTAAATAATTAACCCATTCTGAATACCCATCAACTGAATATTAAACAAATATTAAGTAAGTAGTCACGCTTTTTCTCCTCTACTCTACCGGTTTTTTTGTTTAGTTGACTTGGTCCGGAATGCCTCAGGAAGTCTGTCCTGTAGTCTGATTAAAGTGCCTTCACCAAATCCTTTTACCTTCAGTAGGTCATCGGAATTTTTGTAGGGTCTGGCTTCAATTATGCGAACGGCGAGAGTCTCCCCAATTCCATGTAATGTCATTAATTCGTCCCGGGGAGCTGTGTTAGGATCGACTATTCCTGTATGTTTTTCCCGGTCTATAGCAAGTGCGAGCTCCGCCTGTTCGTGGCGTTGCTCAGATCTTTCATTTGTGAAGGATGCCCAGTTCGTCAGTGACCAGACTCCTTTACCCAGTTTTGCCGCCAGCAATTCCATATCTTCGAGCCGGGCCCTGAGTTCCTCTCCGGTATATCCACCGGGACTGGATCGGCATACGCCGAATGCACGGGCCAACCCTTTAGCTACGAGGTGAGAGCCCAAATCCACACCCGAGGCCGTAGTGACAAATGCGTAGATACGTTTTTGGTACCCACTACCTCTGCCATCCGCAAATGATGTATGCACAGTAAATGGTTTGGACAGCACAGATGTAGTTTCCCTCGTCGCGAGATGTCCGTATTCTTTAGCGACCTGTATAGACGCTTGCGGCGTCGAACGGCAGTTGCTTATCCCGAAATATCTTCTCTGCTCCCTCAACCGGCGGCTGTCGGCTTCATCCCAGATTTTCGCTTCGATGCAATCCACGGCATACAGTCTGACAACCCGCTTTTTATTGTCAGGAAATTTTACCAGAAAGCTGTCTCCGTCGGCCCCCCGCATCGGGACCAGAGTACAACCCCGGAACGACTGTAAAGACTCCGTGGCTGTTGATATCGATAAAAGGGCTGGAAACGCTCCCAGCACGATGGCGAACCGGAATAGTTTGTGTTTCATTTCGTATGTAAGACGATCAGTCTTTCACGAAATGCAAGAAATCAAGCAATCTTTATTATTAAATTTGAGAAAATTACTCGCTGATCTGGACCGTGAGCCGGTCCGTCACCTCTTTGCCCTTCACCGGGAGTGGCGGTATCAGCCGGATGCGGGTCTGCTCAAGAAGGGCGACATCCGTTAATTTATCCGCAATTTCATGAACTTTTTCGACCACTCCGTCCGGATCATTCGATTCGAGCACGAGTTTGATCCGACCCGGAGACGTTCCGGATTTTACGCAAAGAGCATCATATTCCCGGATCAATCGTGCCAGGCACGGGACGTGCGCCGGATCGCCGGCGTAGTCCAGATCGAGCAGATTGGCGGACTGAATTCCGGCAATCAAAGCCTCGCTTTTGGCCTGGGTGTAATTGCCGATATTGTCCAGATCGACGGCTCCATTAAGAATGTACTTCGGAGCGATCGCCTTGAAATCTTCATATTCGTTAGCCAGAAGCTGGCCATCAGCGTGCCATACCCCATCGTCGTATTGCAGATTGAGTTTTTTCATCGCTTCGGGAAACCTCATCTCGAGGAGAATTTGACTGATCCTGCCCAGCTCATCCTCCCGGAGTTTCCGGTTTTCCTCTGACAACGTCCCGGCGACTTCGATCACTTTGCCCCGCAGTTCGAGGAGGTCCCGTTCCTGCTCTTCCTGCCGCTTTCTGCCGTAAGGTGTGTTCAGCGAATGATACTCCGCGAGTTGAAAATCTACCCGACCCGGAGCGATGTTGTGCCGCTGCAAAATCTTGTGCGGGTTCGGTGCCAAAGGATCCCGCAGCCCGATCACTTGCTTCTGTAGAGGTCCGATTGAGCGAACTGTCATCACCTGGATCCCCGGTTCAGCCCGCAAGTCTGACAGAGCCGCCCGCCATTGCACACCGCGAATTAACAGAAAAATTCCCACTCCGAGAACCAGCGCACCGAGCCCGCCCAGCGTTGCTACAGAAAGATTTGCAACCAGCCGATGATTGAGAAATCGGGAAAGCCACGATCTGCGGTAGGCACCGGTCCGGAGACTCTCCTCAATAAAACTGAGGCGCGTCTGGATGTCCTCCAGTTCATCACTTTGCGACTTCAGCAGTTCATCAACGTCGTCTTTAGCGTTTGTCATCAGAAGTGGTACGGATTATTCGAAATGTCTTTGTAAGCCTTTTACAGGAAATAAAAACACAGGAACATAAAAATTCTATCGCTCTTTCCGGACGGCTCAGTAGATATCCGGCTCATCCGCATCCTCCCCGGCATGGAGAAACCGGAAATCACACCCTTCCGGAGCCTGAGTGATCTCATCGGCGTAAAGCCTCCCGTAGCCACGCGAAAAACGTTCCGGGCGCGGTTTCCAGCGGGATTTGCGGTCCTCCAACTCCTCTTCGGACACATCGAGATGAAGTCGACGACCTTTGACATCCAGCTCGATCATATCTCCATCCTGTACGAGTGCCAGCGGCCCACCGATTGAACTCTCCGGCGATACATGGAGCACGCAGGCCCCGTAGCTGGTGCCGCTCATCCTCGCATCGGAAATGCGGACCATATCGCGCACCCCCTGTTCGAGCAGGTAGGTGGGAATCGGCAGCATCCCCCACTCCGGAATCCCCGGAGCCCCGAGCGGACCGGCGTTCTGGAGGACGATGATGTGATCGGCCGTCAGCGCCAACTGCGGATCGTTGATTCTGTTTTTCAAATCCGCATAATCCTCAAACACCGCCGCCGGTCCTTTGTGCTGTAACAGCCTGGTATCCGCAGCGGTCGGTTTAATAACACAGCCATCCGGGGAGAGATTTCCCCGCAAAATGAAGGTGCCGCCCGCTTTTGAGACCGGATTGTCGAGAGGCCGAATCACATCGCTGTCGAAAACCTCCGCTCCCGCAATATTTTCCCCCAGAGTCTTACCATTGACTGTAGGGCAGTCGAGATGGAGATGACTTTCGATCTGTCGGAGCAGGGCCAGAATTCCTCCGGCATCATAGAACTCTTCCATCACATAGTCACCGGACGGCCTAACATTGGCGATCACTGAAACCTGTTGCGAAATTTCGTCAAAAATATCAAGACTCAGTTTTATCCCGGCCCGCCCGGCCATCGCAATCAGGTGAATGATGGCATTGGTAGATCCGCCAAGCGCCATATCAGTGACGATGGCGTTGTGAAAGGCTTTTTCAGTCAGCAAAGTACGCGGTTTTACCTGATCCCACGCCAGTTCAACAATTTGTCTTCCGCAGGCCGACGCCATCCGCGCATGGGTGGAATGGACCGCCGGGATCGAAGTCGAACCCGGCAGACACAGACCGAGCGCCTCTGCCAAAGCCGTCATCGTCGAGGCCGTCCCCATCGTCATGCAGTGACCTGGCGACCGCGCTATACTGTCCTCCAACTCATTCCATCCGTCATCACACAGATTCCCCGCCTGTTTCTCCGCCCAATAGCGCCACATATCGGTTCCGGATCCCAGCTTTTCGCCTCTCCAGCAGCCCTTCATCATCGGACCGGCGGGGAGAAAAATGGATGGGACGTTCGCCGAAGTCGCCCCCATAATCAGCGCGGGCACGGTTTTATCACAGCCGCCCATCAGAACCGTTCCATCGATCGGATAACAGCGCAGCGTCTCCTCCACCTCCAGAGCGAGCAAGTTGCGGTAATACATGCTCGTCGGCTTCATGAAACTTTCCGAAAGCGACATAACCGGGATTTCGAGAGGAAATCCCCCTGCCTGCCACACGCCCCGCTTCACCTCTTCAGCCCGGTCGCGGAAGTGGGTATGACAGTTGTTGACCTCCGACCAGGTATTGAGGATCCCGATCACCGGTTTATTCCGAAAATCATCCGTATCATACCCCATCTGTTTAAGACGGGAACGGTGACCGAAACTGCGTTGATCGTCAGGAGCGAACCAGCGGGCGCTACGTAAAGTGGAAGGGTCTCTTTCAGACATATCGGAGGATTCCGTGAAGCCTATCCTCCGTCAACCCCGGATCAGCGAAGAACGTTTACGCCACCTGGAAGCAATCCACTTGAAAACTGGCTGTGAAGCACTTATCGTATTTACGTCTAAAAAAATATGTCTTCTTTAAATCACTCGTGACAAGTATTTCCAGATGGAAAAGGAACAAATCATCGCTGTAATGTCAGGCCGCCGCCTTTTTGAGGGTGCTTCTCCCCAAGATCTGGGAGATTTGGTCGATCACGGCGAAGTGGTTTCCATCAAAAAAGGCGACCACATGATCGAGCAGGGTAAGATCGGTGAGGCCGTCTGGGTTTTGCTCGACGGTAAAGTTTCCGTCATCGAAAATGAATCCGAACCTCAAGAACTGGATTCACCCGGCACCATTCTCGGCGAAATCAGCGCCATATCTCACACCGCAGCCACCGCAACCGTGCGGGCCGCGAGCGATCTTTCCGCCCTGCGGATTCCCCACCGGAATTTTCATACCGCCCTGACCTCCTCCCAGAAGCTCGCCTCCTCCGTGCTACGATCGATGTCCAAATATTTGAACTGACAAAGGCGCACCCAACAGGGTACAGTGCCGGACCTAACAGGGTACAGTCTGACATTCAACAGGGTACAATCCGGTTTCTCCGGGAAAATTTGTGCTGAAATGTCACACCGGCAGCGAATTCCTTCGAAAGAGATGCATTCCAAAAGGAATCTTTACCCACACAAGTCATGCATCTCATGGTCAAACCCACTACTCACACAACAGAAGCGATGGAGGCGAAGCCCTTGTCCACACCACGGGAGAAATTCTCCCGGCTCATGCGCGAAAACCATCGCGAGCTACTCGTTTACGCCCGGGCGATCGTAAAAGATCACCACGCCGCGCAGGATATCGTCCAGGATGCCCTCGTATCCGCCTACCGGAAATTCGACTCATTCGATGAACAACTCGATTTCGGCAAATGGATGCGCGGCATCGTCCGCCACAAATGCCTCGACTGGTTCCGCAAACGCAAACGAACCCCCATTCCCGATACCGAAATTGTCGATATCGAGCTGGACATCGCCGCCTGGCAGGCCGCCCGGGAAGAGGGAAAAAGTCCGCTCTTCGATTCACTGGAAGACTGTATCTCCCTGCTGCCTGAAAAACTCAAAAGCACCGTAACCACCTTTTACTTCGAAGAAAACAGCGGCCCCGAAACAGCCGACAAACTCGAAATCACTGCCGCCGCAGTCCGCAAGCGCCTCGAACGAGCCCGCGAGCAGCTCCACAACTGTCTCGCCGGAAAAACCCAACCCGACAACATCCAACCCATTTCCTGAATTATGACAGACCAAAATTTCAAACCAGGAAGCGACGACAACGCCAAACAACACTTCGCCAACGCAGCTCTCGAAGAGTTGGTCCGTATCGGAAAGCGGGATGACGAAGCTTTTCTCAGCCGAATGGATAGCCTCCTCGATGAGGTAGACTCCGAAACCAAAGTGAAAGCGACCGAATTCACTCCCATGCCGCGCCCCGGCTCGCGCCGGAATGCGACATGGAGCATTTTAGCGGCAGCGGTAGTGATTATCTGCCTGCTTCCCGTATTTCTTTTGCTACAAAGCAAAAACCATCACCTGAATGCTCCATCGATGGTAGTGAAAGCCGAAACAGTTCTGGAAAAAACGATCGAGCAGAATATTCGACCGGGTGATTTTCATCTTACACCCAAACCAGACAGCACATCTTTTGCTTCGGTCCTACCCGAACAAGCGACGGTCATTGAATCGCTCGAAGCTGATACCTTCTTCGAAACCTCGCCGACACATCCTGGTGGAAATCTATCCATCGGATACGATACCGACTATGCATTTCGGGGAAAACGTTTGGACAAAACCTCGAAGGATACGCCAACTCCTAATATCACTTATATCGATGACAAAGACCTAATCGTAGGAGTTACCGAAAAACCAGGTGGATCGTTGAACTTCGGCGCCGGCTTCAGTTCTATTGACAGTGTTGAAGGATTCGAGGAAATAACGGAATCGAACTTTGAGATTCGTCCATTAGGCGATCCAATTTCTGTCCATGTAAACGATGATGTTATTATAGTTGATTCATCCGGATCCACGGCACCGATAAGCGGACCCATTGCAGCGACTTCCGGCAGCGAAACTCAAGTTAACAGCTCTTCTGAAATTAGTGTTAATGGCAATCTCAGCAAATTAGATTCGAAGACAAAAGCTGCATCGCTTGCAGTCCTGGCAGAAGGTGAGGATAAAGCAACTCCCCGCGATTTGAGTAATATCTTGAGCACATTAGCTCATCCCCCCGCATACCCCATCCCGGCCCACGGAGGAAGTGGTTCAACCATTGAACATAACGAATCACAATTCCGTTTACGCGGAATCAAAACGCGGGGAATTTCAAATTCATCCCGGAAACCATCTGACAGTTATGGAGACGAAACTAATTTATACACCGGAGTGGAAGATAAAGTCCCCTTTACCGGAGATCTGCCAGCCGTTGGCAGACTATTTAGGAAAGAAAATAAACCGCCTGCCGCAGTTCCTGCGCCTACGCTTAAACCATCCATTCGCTACAACGGAACTCCTGACGGATTGCAGGCCGAAATATCTCCGCCAGCTATCGGAAAATCCAACGACGTTTTCCACGGCGGAGTAAGCCTGAGCGTAGACTTCGGAGGTGCCCCGGCGGCGGCTCCGGCAAAAGCACCGGTTCCGGCGTTACTGGCGAAAGTCGAAAAAGGAAACCATACTGCCGATAAAGTAATTCGGAGGAAAGTCCCGCAAGCCCCCGCCCCGGAAAGAGAACGCTACGGCGAATTAGTAGACAATGCCTTTCTATCCCCTCTCAAAGATCCACTCTCTACCTTTTCCGTGGATGTTGATACGGCTTCCTACTCCAACATCCGCCGCATGGTGAGAGATAATATCGTAATCCCCGCTAATGCCGTTCGGATCGAGGAAATGATTAACTACTTCTCCTACAACTACCCGCAACCCGAAGGAAAACATCCCTTTGCCTTTGCGGTAGAGACAGCCGAATGCCCCTGGAACGGCGATCACCAGCTGATGAGAGTGGGCATCCAGGGCAAGTCGATGGACAGGGGAAAACGTCCCGCAGCTAATCTGGTATTCCTGCTCGATGTCTCCGGCTCGATGAATCCCGAAAACAAACTCCCCCTCGTCAAGAAGTCGATGAGTTTAATGATTGAGGAACTCACCGAAAAAGACACCGTTTCACTGGTAGTCTATGCCGGAGCGGAGGGCCTCTGCCTGCCGCCAACGAGCGGAAATCAAAAGGAGAAAATCCTCAAGTCGCTGAGCAATCTGAAATCGGGCGGATCGACCAATGGCGGTGCCGGCATTCAGCTCGCCTATAAACTGGCGAAGGAAAACTACAAAAAAGACGGTATCAACCGGGTCATTCTCTGCACCGATGGAGATTTTAATGTCGGCAGGACCGATGAAGGCAGCCTCGTCGATATGGTAGAGAAAAGAGCCAAAGACGGGACCTTTCTCAGCGTTCTCGGATTTGGATCGGGAAATATCAACGACTCCATGCTTGAAGCGATTACCAACAAAGGAAACGGAAACTATTTCTATATCGACAGCCTCAAGGAAGGGAGAAAAGTCCTGCTACAGGATCTCATGTCTACCTTGGTAACCATAGCCAAAGATGTGAAGATCCAGATCGAATTTAATCCGAAGCATGTGCAGAACTACCGCCTCATCGGCTATGCCAACCGCATGCTGAAAGCGGAAGACTTCGAGAACGACAAAGTTGATGCCGGGGAAATTGGCGCCGGTCATTCGGTGACAGCCCTGTATGAGATTGTTCCTGCCGGTGCCCCTCCTATCCGGAAACAAATGACCAACCTGAAATACCAGCAACCGGTGAAGCCCGAGCCTCCGAAAATGAAACTGGTGGAAAGCGACGAACTGTGCACCTTGAAGCTGCGATATAAATTACCGAAGAGCGACAAAAGCATACCTATGGAAAAGCCCGTGAACTATCAGTCGCGCGAGTGGACCGAAGCCAGTGATGACTTCCAGTTTGCTGCCTCGGTTGGGTTATGGGGAATGCTGCTCAGAAACGGAGAATACTATGGCAAAGGAACTGTGGAAGATGTCCTGGAAATGGCAAAAGAAGGCCGCGCTGAGGATCCCTTTGGCCGCCGGGATGAATTCATTCAACTGGTAAAACAGTGGAATAAAGCTGTAGCGTTGAGTAAATCGAAATCAGATACTGACGTGTACCATGGCGGGACATCAATCAAAGTCGAGTTTTGAGAAGAACGAGCTGAAGATTAGGTAAACCTTCTGGCACCCCATCCGGGGTGCCTTTTTTGTGAGTCGTTATCCGGTGGTTTCGCTGCGCTACACCACCGATCCCCGAAGCAGACACACCCGCACCCCGGACGGGGTGCCACAAGCCTTCAATCATCAATAAAACGCCACTTCCGAATCGATCTCCAAAGACCAGGCATTGATACCACCCGCTACGTGGCAAACATCGGAAAAACCAGCATCCACCAACATTTTCAATGCCTCGTAACTGCGCCCCCCGGATTTGCAGTGTATAATTATTTCCGTATCCGGGTCCAGTTTCCCCAGTGATGCCTTCAATTCCCCCAGAGGAATCAATTCCGATCCGGGTATTTTACATATCTGCGCCTCAACCGGTTCGCGGACATCGAGAAGCACAAAAGGCCGCTCATCTTTCATCCTGCTATGTAGAGAATGCACGTCGATTTCTCTCAACTCACCTCCTGCAGGATTGTCCGGCACTTCACAGGCAAAATCGATTTCCTCCAGCTCGGTGATCGTCGGATTCTCCCCACAAATCGCACAGTGAGGATCTTTGCGTAGTTTGATTTCCCGAAAACGAAATTTCAATGCATCAAAATGGACCAGTCTCCCGATCAGTGGATCGCCAATTCCGAGGATCATCTTGACCGCCTCATTGGCCTGCAAACACCCGACTATACCCGGCAATATCCCGAGTACACCACCTTCCGCACAACTCGGAACCTGACCCGGTTCCGGCGGAGTAGGGAAAAGACACCGGTAACAGGGACCGCCCAAATGCGGGGCAAACACCGATACCTGACCTTCGAAACGGTAGATTGAGCCATAGATGTTCGGTTTGCCGGTTAAAACCGCGAGATCATTGCTCAAATACCGGGTCGGAAAGTTGTCTGTGCCGTCAATTATCAGGTCGTAGGGCGCAGCGATTTTTTCGGCATTTTCTGAAATAAACCTCGTTTCATACGTCTCAACATTAACCGTCGGATTGATCTCTTTAAGAGCCTCTGCGGCGGATGAAACCTTAGACTTCCCAAGTACAGACACACCATGAATAATCTGCCTCTGAAGATTCGAAAACTCGACTACATCATCATCGATGATCCCTATATTTCCAACCCCCGCAGCGGCAAGGTACAGGCCGATTGGAGAGCCCAGGCCGCCCGCGCCGATGCACAGGACGCTGGCTGCTTTCAGCTTCTTCTGCCCGTCGAGGCCGACGTCCGGAATCGTGATGTGCCGGGCATAACGGGAAAGTTCCGCGGATTCCAGTTCTATGCCAGCCCAGGCGGCATCTTCGAGAATGCTTTTCATTTTGAGTATGATGAAGTTGAATCCTTCATGTTTTAAACGCAAACCCTAAAAACTTTTACCCGGGACATTCACCCCGACTTACCGGAACGACCGCGTATAAAACAACGCGGTCGTTCTGGTGTCGGGAACAGCGTTTCGGGACTATCTTCTACCAAAAAATTAGACAGGGCTCAAACAGGGCGTCGCTGTAACGGTTAAAAATGCGGAGTACCGTAAATCTCTGACTCCAAGCCAACTCAATACTTATTCATCATGCAATTCATTGACCTCAGAAAATCCATCTTCGCTGCAGCTATGGCCGGCCTGCTGCTTTCGGGCGGAACAGTCTCAGCACAGCAGAATCTTCAATTCAATCAAATCCGGGAGAAAATGTCTTTCGACAGCTCGCCGGTTCAGTCGGTAAACGGTGTGATCGCCAGCTACGCGCCCGCTTTGGAAAATGCGACCCCTGCGGTGGTAACGATCTTTTCCAAGAGCGACCCAGTTCCCCGTGGCGGGGATGACGAAAGCGCCGATCCGAGAGAGGAAATCCTCCGTCGTCTGCTCGGCCTGGGAGGTCCCGGTCGCCCCATGCCAGGCCAGTCGGGACTCGGTTCCGGTGTGATCCTTTCGCCGGATGGATACATTTTGACCAACAACCACGTGGTTGAGGGAGCAGACCGAATCACCGTTGCTTTGAAAGGCAACAAACGGGAATACCCGGCGATCCTCATCGGAGGGGACAAAGAAACCGATGTCGCCCTGATCAAAATCGAGGCTCAAAACCTGACTCCAATGCAGATCGGTGACAGTTCGAAAGTCAAAGTCGGCGATGTGGTTCTCGCTGTGGGTAACCCACTGGGTCTGGAACAAACCGTGACTCAGGGAATCGTCAGCGCGCTTGGTCGTCGTGACCTGAATATCACCGCCGACCGGGCTACCGGACGCCTCGGCTATGAAAACTTCATTCAAACCGACGCATCCATCAATGTTGGTAACTCCGGTGGAGCACTTATCGACGCCGAAGGACGCCTCATCGGCATGAATACCGCGATCAAGACCGACGGTTTATCCCGCGGCAACATGGGAATCGCCTTCGCGATTCCTTCCAACATGGCAATCAATATCGTGAGAAAACTCGTCGACGGCGGCGGGAAAGTCCGCAGAGGTTTCCTCGGAATCGGACTTGATGATATTGGTGTGGATATCGCTGATAAACTGGGTCTCAAGAACCTGAAAGGCGCCCTCGTCAAGCAGGTCCACCAGGGCACTCCGGCTGAAATCGCCGGGCTGGAAGAAAATGATGTCGTCGTGGAAATCAATAATCAATCGATTGATGACGCCGCTCAACTCCGCCTCGTGATCAGTGGCAAAGATCCCGGTGACGAAGTTGATTTCAGAATCATCAGAGGCGGCAAAGACCGCAAGGTTTCTGTAGTTCTCGGCGATAAAGACGAGCTGGAACAGCTGATCAGCAGCCGTGCCGCTGTGCCACAAAACCCGCGCCGCCCCGACCTCCGCCGCGACCGGGCACCTGTTCCCCAGCCCCGGGTGGAACCGGCCGGGAACGATGGCGGGTTCCTTCCCGGAGTTGAACTTCAGGATCTTGACCGCAATCTCCGATCAGCTCTGAAAGTGGACCCATCCATTCGCGGAGTTTTTGTCTCCAGCGTTCAGGAAGGGTCGGAAGCAGCAAAAGCCGGGCTCGAAGCGGGCCAGATCATCACTCAGATCGACCAGAAAACTGTCGCCTCCGCTGATGACGCCCGGACAATTGTCAGTGAGTTCGACGGGCAGTTCGTGCTGGTCCAAATTTTCAAAGACGGACGCCGCTCCATTCTCGCGGTACCACTGAATTAAACCATAGTTCCTCACGCCGTGAGTTCCGATTCCCAGAATCTTCGAGGTATTTCGAGGCTTGATCAGGAATCGAGCGGGACTCACGGCTGGCAGGTTCGAGTGCAGAGAGAAGGCGTTCGATACGGACGCTTTTTTTCTGATTACGAGTGGGGAGGAACGGAAAATGCGCTGAACCTGGCCATTCAATTCCGCGACAAAATCATTTCCCACCACGAACGAATCAGCCAATCTCCACCCGACCGGTCACTTCGTTCGCATCAGACCGCCGGAGCCAGAAATCAAAGCGGAGTCGTCGGCGTTACCCGCATTTCCCAACGCAGCGCGAAGGGCGATGAATATCATTTTTGGCAGGCAAGCTGGACCGACAGCGAGGGCAATCGCCAGATCGTTCGCTACTCCGTTCTCAAACTGGGAGATGAAAAGGCCTTCGAACTGGCATGCATCGCCCGGGAAAAGGCGCTAAAACCTTAGAACCCGCTCTGTTTCCTTTGACGGAAACTTGTCTATTGGTTAGAATTACCAAAATCCGGAGGTCCACTCTCCCGGATGGGTTCAGGGGTAATTATGAGTGAATCAACAGAGGTCTCGGAGGAACATATATTTCATGTATTAAAAAAGGGGGCGGCCGACTCCAAAGGCCCTTTCTCGAAAGAGCAACTGGAGGAAATGCTGAGCGACGGGAAAATTCTTCCCGAAGACTATGTGTTTTTTGAAGGCCTCAAGGACTGGATGTTGATCTCGGAAGCTTTTGAGTTTCGAAAAGGTCCTACAGACTTTGCGGAGGACGGTCAGGATCTCGATGTAGTGAAAACCGCCTTTGCCGTCATCGACGAAAATTCGGAACACGACGAGGAAATTGTTTACATAGCTGTGCAGCAACTTGATCCCGGCGACCGGGTTTCCGAAATTCTCCAGGCAACGCCGGAAGCTGTAGTTCTGACTAATCTACGCCTCGCTATTGTAGATCCCAAATTGATCGGCGATGTCGAAGTTAAAGAATTTCCACTTAATAAAATCGATTCGCTCACCAGCCGGATCAACCGCCGTCACGGCGGGCAAATCCTGACTGTGGAAAGAAAATCCGGCGACCCTGTATCCGTGGAAAGCATCCCCGACCATCAGCTCTTTCGCCTTATCGAACTGGCGGAGGAAATTTTCGAGAATCGAAAAGCGGATTAATCAAATAACAGTCCGAGATATTCCCACAAAGCCAGCTGTATATCGGCAAAACCCCGTTTTTTCGGAATCAGGTAAGTGGTGAGAAACGGTATCGGTCGCGACCGGAAATCCGATGCCACCGGCACAGCATCGAGACCGTGCTTTTTCCAGACTTTTTCAGCGCGCATCAAATGCCAGGCGGAAGTGCAAATCCCGACTCCCTGCGGAGGATTGGGTAGTGAATTGATGTAGTCGCGATAGACAATAATTTCCTCCTCTGTATTTCGCGGTTCGGTAAATGTGATGATATCGGAAGCCGGAATCCCCAGATCCATCCAGATCGTCTTCGATTCTCCGGCCAGATCCCTGTCCTGCCCGATTTCGGTAATGCTGCGCCCCCCGGCAATCAACTTTTCGACTTTACCCTGCTTGTAGAGACGGGCTGCAGTCATTACTCTGTCTCCGGCGGAGCCAAGTTGAACACCACCGGCGAGATCCGCCCCTGTGCCTCCACCCAGAACAATCAAATATTCGAGCCCCTTCTCAGGAACAGTGTTGTTTGCATAAGGCGCTTCCAGAGGTCGCACCAATCGATTACCTACTAAAGGATTTCCGGCCAGCGTATAAATAATCCAAACCGCCAGAACATAGATTCGATGTAGCTTTGGCAGCCCCGGCCAAAAGATCGCGAAACTCAACAGAACCCAGACAATTCCCGCCGGCAGGCAGAGAAACACGATGACCTTCCTCATCAAAAGCGGAGGGCCCGAACAGAGGATCAGAAGAAGAAAAAATACCACCGGGATCGATAACGGCAGAAAACGTCTCAGATATTTCTTCATATATACAAAACCGGTCATAAAAAACCTCCTTCACCACTCGGGATGAAGGAGGTTATCAAATTCGTAATCCCCGCTTTTCTAGTCAAAAACCGATTCGGAAATCTTGCGGCGCCATCCGCCGAGATGATTATCCATATCATCGCCACAGCGGGCCATTTTGCCTGACTGATATACAACCAGAGCGGCGGTGAACGCATCACTGCCTACAGCGGCTTCGGTATCTGCAACCCTTTCAGAAAGCCGCTGCAACTCATCGGCTATATTACCCAACTCCTGATACAGGTCGGCGTCGCGACTGAATTCCTCTACATCAAAAGAGCGTGGTAAAATCCCCGGTGAAGATTCAACGAGGTTTTGTGCTTTTTCCACGAACGTCCGCCCCGTCTTGCCAAGCCGCATCAAATTGCTTCGCTCTTCATCTGTGAAATCTTTAGCGAAAGATAGCTTTCTGCGGATCAAATCGATCGCCTCGTAAATCTGGCGTTTGTCTCTTTCAGAAAGGTCTGCGGAAATGTTATTAGTCATTCCATCGTCCTCGTCCATTGAATGGTTAAAATCCGATGACGAGGAAGACAGTCCACTCGAAGCAGGGGTTGATTCCGGTTTGGGGGCACTTACAAAGTCAGAAGCAAGCGAAGAAGGAGTTGCTTCCACCTCTTCGGATTTTGACTTACTCAGGAGATGCGGGAATCCGGATTTCTTTCTATCGTGGTCCATAAAGTTCTGGGGTTAAATACAGGATTGCAATCGTGTCGATACAAATCGACTCGATACAGTAAGGTAAATCCCTGGTAAAAACCAGTGCGGAATCATTGGTAATTAATTAGGGAACATTAGGTAAATCCCAATCTAACAGGGTACAATCTGTGACTCAACAGGGTACAATCCCGCTTCCGGTCACCTTGAAAATTATCTTTCCAATGGACTCTTTACAGGTGGATTTGTTTCTCTAGACTGTGCCCCTTCAAATGCCTTCTAAAACAAAATGGATCGTCGAACCGGAACCTGATCCGGACCTGGTTCGCGAATTAGTTACCGAATTCGGTCTCTCCGAAATCGTCGTGCGCCTCGCGATCCAAAGGGGTTTCACCGAGCGGGAGGAATTCATAAATTTCCTTTATCCGAGACTCAAAGATCTATCCGATCCCTTTAACCTTCATGGGATTGCAGCCGCTGTCGAAAGAATCCTGCGGGCCGCTGACGATAATGAATCTGTGGTCCTTTTCGGTGATTACGATGTCGATGGCGTCAGCTCTGTGGCCCTCCTTACCAAAATTTTGCAGGGCTATGGGATCGAGCCCCGAAGCTTCCTCCCTACCAGACTCAAAGAGGGTTACGGCCTGAGTACTGACGGTTTGGAGAAGAGCTTCGAAGGCAACCCGCCGGATCTCGTCATCGCGGCCGACTGCGGGACCAATTCGCGGGAAGAAGCCACTTATCTGAAGGAAAAGGGCATCGATCTCATCATTCTCGATCACCACGAACCTTCGCCCGAAGGTGTGGCCGAGTGCGATGCACTGGTAAACCCCAAACTGGGAGAAGATTATCATTATCTCTGCACCGGCGGAGTGGTATTCAAGGTCGGGCACGCCCTTCTCAAAACCCGGCCCGTCCCGGGAATGGACCTCAAAGAGTTTCTCGATTTTGTCGCCCTCGCCACCATCGCCGACATCGTCCCGCTGGTTGAGGAAAACCGGATTTTTGCCCGCAAAGGCCTGATTCAGCTCGACCGGACCATTCACCCCGGGCTTGCCGCGCTGAAAGATGTCGCCAACGTGAGCATTCCGGCCAAGTCATTCGATGTAAGCCATAAACTCGGCCCCCGGCTCAACGCCTCCGGTCGCCTCGACACCGCCAAAGCATCGCTGGACCTCGTGCTCTGTGAAGACCCGGTCATTGCGAAAACGCTCGCGGAAGATCTCGATCTCCAGAATAAAGAACGTCAGGAACTGGAATTCCGGACCCGGGAAGAAGCGGAACAAATGATCCTCGATCTGCCGCCTGATCAGCGTTCCTACGGAATCGTAGTTGGCTCGCGCGGCTGGCATCCCGGTGTCGTCGGGATCGTTGCTTCACGGATCTCGAAATTTTATCATCGCCCCACCTTCATTATCGCGATCGACGACGAAGGTCTCGGCAAAGGCAGCGGTCGGAGCGTTCCCGGAATCTCACTGGTGGATGCCTTAAACGACTCCCGCGACATCATCGAAGCCGGCGGTGGTCACGAAATGGCCGCCGGGGTAACCGTGATGGAGGACAATATCGAAGCCTTTCGCAAGCGTTTCGACGCCAAAGTGAAAGAGCAGGCTACCAGCGATTCCCTAGTTTCGCTCGCTGATGTAAAAATGGAGCTGCTCGACAGCTACGAGCTTTTGCATCCTTTCGGAGCCTCCAATCCCCAGCCGCTGTTTATGGCAAAGGGAGTAGAGATGGGAGCCGAACCGCGAATCATCAAGGAGAAACACATGAAATTCCAGTTCTACCAGGACGGCGTGCTTCGCGATGCGATTTACTTCAACTCGGCAGATCTCGACCTTCCCAATCCGCCCTGGGACATCGCTTTCAACATCGACCGGAACGAATTCCGCGGATTGAGCCAGCTTTCCATTACTCTTCAGGCAGTTCGAAAGGCCGGCGGGTAAATCCCAGGCTCCATTGCGTAAGCAATCTTTCTCGACCTGTTGCACTCCCCTCCTAAGATTACCCCCATGGCTACACGACGTGATATCATTCGCGCCTCCGCAGCAGTTGGTGCCCTCGCCGCACCGGCTCTTGTGAGAGGACAAAATTTGAATTCCAGGCTGCAACTCGCCTCAATCGGCTCCGATAACAAGGGCTTCAGCGATATCCGGGCCATGTCGACCCACGATCATCAGCGCTATGTGGCACTTTGCGACGTGGATACGAGTCGGTTTCGAAATGCCAAAAAGCTCTGGCCGGATGTCCCGACCTACCAGGATTTCCGCATCATGCTGGATGAAATGGGCGACAAAATTGATGCGGTAACGGTTTCCACTCCCGATCATATGCATGCCTATTGCGCCATCACCGCGATGAAACAGGGTAAGCATGTATACTGCCAGAAACCCCTTACCCACAATATATGGGAAGCTCAGGCGGTCAAAAATATGGCGAAGAAAACCGGAGTGATCACCCGTCTTGGCAACCAGATCCACTCCCACAAATATTACCGGACCGCTGTTCAAATCGTCCAGTCCGGAGCGATTGGAAAAGTCAGCCGGGTGCACAGCTGGGTGGGATCAACAGGTCACGGAAAATCCGGCCACATCAGTCGGCCAAAAAATCCTCCTCCGGTTCCGGAAACGCTCGACTGGGATCTGTGGATCGGCGGGGCTCCGATGAGGCCCTACGGCGGAAAAGGCGTGTACCACGCCTTCGGCTGGCGCGACTGGCAGGACTTCGGCAACGGAGCTGTCGGCGATTTTGGCTGCCACATCCTTGACCCTGTCTACACCGCACTGAAAATCAACGGGGCGGGCAATAAATTTTCCGCCAACCACACCGGGATGAATGACGAAGTCTGGCCCGCCCAGACCAGTTATTCGTTCGAAGTTCCCGGCACAGAACACACCGTGGGAGACAAACTGAAAATCTCCTGGTATGACGGCGGTAGACTGCCCAACACCAAAGGCTCCCATATCCCGGCGGCAACGAGACTCCCTTCCAGTGGATCGATTTTGATCGGTGAACAAGGCACTCTCGTAATCCCCCACGTGCAGGCTCCGCGACTCTACCCGGAGGAAAAATATGCCGATGGTTATGAAATGGCGGCCGACGGGGATCACTACCATGGCTGGATTGACGGCTGTCTGTCCGGGGAACAACCTTCCGATGGATTTGACTATGGTGCACTTCTCACGGAAACGATTCTGATGGGCAACATTGCTGTCCGCTACCCTAACGAAGTGCTCGAATGGGACAGCGAAGCTATGAAAATCCCGAACAAGCCGGAAGCCGAAAAATGGCTCACCAGAGAGTATCGCGAAGGCTGGGACGTCGGTAAGTTGATTGGATAATCCTCTCCGGCACGAGCCCACTTATGATCATACTGAGCGAAGTATTCCCGACTGATTCCGTCGAAACGGTGAGATCCTTTTTCGGCGGTGTCACCGGGCATCCGCTTTACTCAGCGGCTTCTCCTTCGCATCCATATTGGCAGTAGTTTCCCTAATCACTATCATGTGGTTTATTTGGTTTGGACTGTAGTGATGATGAAAATACTCGACCTAAATCACGTGGCTCTTGCAGTAAGGGATGTTCCGGCCAGCATTGAGTTCTATCAGGACGTGGTGGGCCTGACTCTGAAACCGCGACCGGATTTCGATTTTGACGGAGCCTGGTTTGCCCTTGGTGAAACACGCGAACTACACCTTCTCGAAGGGCTGGATCAACAAGTCCACGAACATCCCAGGGGCAGCCATTTCGCAATACAGATTGATGACATGGACGCCTGCCAGCGGCACCTCGAAGAGAAAAACGCAAAGATCGTAAATATAAATATTCGTCCCGATGGAGCCCGACAAATCTTTATCGAAGACCCGGACCGGCATGTGGTCGAATTTTGCTACCTGGATTAAACGGTCTTCAAACGCTAAATACTGCATCGGAGCATCCCTGTTCTGTCGTGGCACCGGATTGATCTACCTGATCGCAATCCTTTCCTGGTGGGTTCAGGCGGAAACTTTGATCTGCAAAGACGGGCTCGTCCCTATCCAGACTTTGCTGGATTTCCTCGACCAGCGATGGGCGGATTCCGGCAGCGGCAGTCGATGGAATCTACCGACATTGTTCTGGATCCTCGGCGCATCGGACGCTGCAATTCACATTCTTTGCGCCATCGGGTGCGCTTTTGCCCTTCTGGCTGTACTCGGATTTGTCCAGGGGCCAGCGCTGATTGGTTGCTGGATTATATACCTGTCTTTGGTAACTACCGGCGACACGTTTATGAGTTTCCAGTGGGACATTCTGCTGTTGGAGACGGGAGTCATAGCCGTGTTACTGTCCGGGTGGGGCTACCGGGAAAAGTTATCGGCTCTACCGGCCCTGAACCTGCGCCGAAAGGTGGCACTCATTCTGGCCTGGATTGTTATCGCGAAACTCTTGTTCCTGTCCGGTTGGGTAAAACTCGCCTGGGCAACCGGTGCCCAACCGGAATGGTGGCCCGCGCACACCGCTATGACCTTTCACTACCAGACCCAACCGCTTCCCACCTGGACCGCCTGGGCGATGCATCAGATGCCTGTTTGGTTTCACAAATTGTCGATTTGGCCGATGTATTTCGTCGAAATCATACTTCCGTTTTTTGTTCTGTTCGGCTACCGGTGTCGGGCCGTGGCTGCGGCGGGATTCACAGGCTTGATGGTTCTGATTCTATTGACCGGGAACTACACCTATTTCAATTTGCTCACTATCGTACTTTGCCTGCCCTTAGTCGCAGACAGGTTTTGGCCACGCAAATGGTTCCCATGCGATACTACCGAAACCAAATCTGCAGGTTGGAAAAAGTGGCTGCCTTTCGGAATTGCAGCACCGTGCCTTGCTCTTCTGATTTTACTGAATTTCCAAGTCACCGTTTCCAATTTACACAGGGCTCCCAAACCGATATTACCGGTAGATCTTTCACCCGGTTGGCTCAATACCCTCGCCGGAAAATTGTCTCCGTTTCACCTGTGTTCCGGATACGGCCTCTTCCGAACGATGACAACGGATCGCCCGGAAATTATCCTACAGGGAAGCGCCGATGGTATCACTTGGAAAGACTATGATTTCAAATGGAAACCCGACGATCTCGACGAGCGCCCCCGTTTCGTGGCCCCACACCAACCGCGCGTCGCCTGGCAGTTGTGGTTTGCCGCACTTGAAAGACAATACCATCCGCGCAGCAGAAATTCCCGCTGGTTCGAAGCCATGATTCTGAAAATCCTCAAAGGGGAAGAATCCGTTCAGGCTCTCTTCCGGGAAAATCCCTTCCCGGATAGGCCACCGCAGTTGCTGCGGGCAAAACTATATCTGTACGAGTTCACCGACATTCAGGAGTTCCGGCAAACCGGCAACTGGTGGAAAAGGCAGGAAGCCGGAATCTACCTGAAGGAAGTCCGGCTACCGAAATAACACCGGCTATATTTATCCCCGGCCTCTCTCCAGCAACGCCATCATTAATATAGACATCACAATGCGCAACTCATCGTCGCCATTGAATTCCGACAGTTTCTCCACACTGAACCGCGACTCAAAGAAAGCCCGCCGCTTTTTGATCCTTACCAGCTGCTGCCCGGTGGCGGCGTTGGTTATAACATAGGAGGGATGAAACATCAGCCCGGAGAAGAAACCGACTATAGGAATTTCCCCGACCATTCCATCTACCATTTTTACCCACGGATTTTCTTCACTGATATTCATATCCACAGCGCCATCCTTCATAATGTCGTAGTGCGCCCGCCAGATCGACTTCATCCCTTTTCTCGCCACCGCACCGAAATCGGCTCCGTTGCAGTCGTAGAAATGATAGTTCGCCGAAAAATCGAGAACCCGGTCGGCTTTGATATCGCAAATTTTTTGAGACCTTGTGGAATCGGTAAAAACCTCGATCGCCTCTTTCAATTTCAGGATCTTTTGCCGGACAAAACATACGGTTTGGTTATCGGCATCTGTGACCGAAATTTTCTGGGCTATCGTAAGAACCGGGAAAGAAAGTTGAAGCGGAAAATTCATAGGGCGCTAGTCTCCCTTACAGATACATTTCCTGCCACTACAAAAATGATTTTCCATAATAACACGGGATGGATCGCCTTGTTTTTCTTTGCTCTCCACGCCCCCGGATTCGCACAGAAAAATCCGGTCGGGATCCCGGCGGACAGCCGCCAGGCTCTCCTCGTGACCTCAAAATCATGGGATTCCTCCGCGGGGGAACTGATCCGCATGGAAAAGCTTCCATCCGGGAAATGGAAGCCGGTGGGAGAACCAATTCCGGTTATGATCGGCCGAAACGGGATGGCCTGGGGCCGCGGGCTACACAAAAACCCGAATGGCATACTCGCCAAAAAAGAAGGCGACGGAAAGGCCCCTGCCGGTGTTTTCACTCTCGGTACAGCATTTGGTTACGCTCCGTTAGCACCACCGAATTGCCAACTTCCCTGGAGGCAGACCACGCAACAGGACTTTTTCGTCGATGACAAAAATTCACCCGACTATAACAAATGGGTTCGCCTGGCAGGTGGAGTCTCCGAAGCCGAAAAACGCTGGGCTTCTTTCGAGAAAATGCGGCTCGAAAATCATCTGTATGAGCTGGGCATCGTAGTAAATCACAATATGAATCCTGTCGTTCCAGGCGCGGGCAGCGCGATTTTTCTCCATATTTGGCGGACACCGGAAACCCCTACAGCGGGTTGCACCGCGATGGCCCGGGAAAATCTTCTCTTGCTACTAAACTGGTTAAAAGCCGACACAAAACCCGTCCTTATTCAGGCACCGGAAGGAGCTTTGAAAATTCGATATTGAATTCCCCGGAACCTTGTTTTTCTTACGAAATTTTAGGAAATTGGGAAAACAAATCGCCCACTGTCAACCGCTTTACTCCGAAAGGATTTTGATTCAGAAATTGTAACGAACCCGCATGAAAACCAATACAACCAGCCCACAA
Organism: Verrucomicrobiales bacterium; assembly: GCA_029213025.1. GTDB lineage: Bacteria > Verrucomicrobiota > Verrucomicrobiia > Verrucomicrobiales > DEV007 > Arctic95D-9. The sequence goes on along the minus strand of JARGOZ010000025.1, from coordinate 23,262 downwards.
CCCGGAGTGCCACCCGAGTTTGCGCAGCAAATTGAAGAATCCTCAGTCTGGATCCACCCTTTGCGCAGCGAAATCTCCAAACATCTCATCGGCCAGACGGGCCTTGTCGACCGGCTCCTGATCGCCCTGCTCGTAAAAGGACACATCCTGCTGGAGGGCGTTCCCGGTCTCGCCAAAACACTCGCGCTGAAAACTCTCGCGTCTCTCGTGAATGCCGATTTCCGGAGAATCCAGTTCACTCCCGACATGCTCCCGGCCGATATTGTCGGCACCCAGATTTTCGATCCAAAAAGCTCTTCTTTCGAAGTCAAACACGGCCCCGTTTTCGCCAACTTCATCCTCGCCGACGAAATCAACCGCGCACCTGCCAAAGTGCAAAGCGCCCTGCTCGAAGCTATGCAGGAAAAGCAGGTCACTATCGGCGAGCACACCTTTCCCCTGCCCCGACCCTTTCTCGTCATGGCAACCCAGAACCCGCTGGAGCAGGAAGGCACCTACCCGCTGCCCGAAGCCCAGGTCGACCGTTTTATGCTAAAAGTGGTAGTGGACTATCCCTCGCTCGAAGAAGAATTGCGGGTTGTAGACCTCGCCGCTACCACGAACGAAATCATCGAGCCTAAACCTGTAGTAAACCTCGACGCCATCGCCCTGTCCCGCGAAGTGGTGAACAGTCTATATCTCGATGACAAAGTAAAGAGATACCTGGTTACTCTGGTTCACGCGACGAGGAATCCGGACGACTTCGGTTTAAATTTACAACCCTACCTCCGGGTTGGAGCATCGCCCCGGGCATCGATCAGCCTGGCTCTCGCCGGAAAAGCCCACGCCTACCTCGAAGGCCGCGGCTATGTGACACCGCACGACATCAAATCTATAGCTATGGATGTGCTGCGCCACCGGGTAACGATTTCCTACGAAGCAGAAGCGGAAGGTCTGACTTCGGAAGCCGTCATTGAGCGAATTCTGGAGCAACTCCCGGTTCCCTAACCATTCAACAGGGTACAGTCCCGGACTGTACAGGGTACAATGTGAGACCTAACAGGGTACAATTTGATACTTATGCCTCGAAAGAAACATAAAGATAATCCCAAACCGGGCGACGCCGAAGCCGAAGCCCGCGCCGCTGAGATTCTCGGACGAGTGCGCAAGATGGAAGTGCGCACCAGCCGCCTCGTCGATGACGCTATGGCAGGCCGCTACGCTTCAGTGTTCAAAGGCCGGGGTATGGATTTTGATCGCGTCCGCGACTATGTGCCCGGAGATGACGTCCGCACGATTGACTGGAATGTCACAGCCCGGACCGGCAGTCCCCACATCAAATTATTTACCGAAGAGCGCGAACTCACCATCATGCTGATGATCGACATCAGCGCCTCTTCGAACTTCGGATCAGTTGAGCAAACCAAACGCGAACTGGCTACCGAAGCCGCCGGAGTACTGGCAGCTTCGGCGATCCGAAATCAGGATAAAGTCGGTCTGGTTCTCTTTACCGACCGGGTGGAATTATATATACCACCGGCCAAAGGCAGAATCCACATCATGCGGCTGATCCGGGAAGCTCTCTTTTTCGAACCCGAAGGAAGCGGAACCGATATGAAGGTTGCACTGGATTTTGTAAACCAAATGATCAAGCGACGTTCAGTGGTGTTCCTCGTTTCCGACTTTTCTTTTACCGGAAATTTTGATGATGAACTGAACGAAACCCGCCGCAAACTGCAGGTAACCAATAAACACCACGATGTGATCGCCCTGTCGGTCAATGATCCCCGCGAATACAGTCTGCCCGAAGTCGGGATCCTGACCGTGCAGGACGCGGAAACCGGCGAACTCGTGGAAATCAATACCGGCAACGCGAAGATCCGCAGCAACTATGAGAAGCAGGCCGCAGCGAGAAAGGAATCTGTGCAGAAGTCAATCCGTTCGCTCGGGGTTGATTTACTGGAATTTGAAAACGGCACCGACTGGATGCCGGAGTTGATGAAATTTTTCGAAAACCGGAGACACCGCGCCGCCTAGAAAAATGAAAGCCTTCGCTATATCACTTTTCCCCCTGCTTCTCCCATTGGCCGGATTGGCGCAGGAAGCGGAGGATATCCGCGATATCAAAGACCTGGTGGAAATCCCGGCACCGCCGAACTATACACTTTGGATCATCGCAGCTGTAGTTGTTCTGATTATAGCATTGCTGTTGTGGAAACTCCTGACCCGGAAGAAGCAGAAGCCCGGCACGGCCGCTTCGGTAATCGCGTTGAGAGAACTGAACGCGGCGGAAAAATTGATTCCCGGCGAGTCCCCGGAGCCTCTGGTTTTATCCGCTACAGATACGATTCGGCGCTATATCGAAAAGCGCTTTTCTATATCGGCCACCCGCCAGACTACCGAAGAATTTTTGCGGGAAATCCACCACGAAGCAAGCGGTGCACTGGCTCCGTTCCGCGACGAACTCGGCACATTTTTGATCAGCTGCGACGGAGTAAAATTCGGCCGGGCCGGTATGGAAGCATCGACCCGGCAGGAACTTCTCGAATCCGCCCGCAGCTTCGTTCACGCCACCCAAAAACCTCAACCCGCTGCAACTGAAAAATGACTGAGGTGAATTTCCAGTTTGCTCATCCCGGGTTGCTTGTATTGCTCGCCCTGCTGCCGATTCTCGCCTGGTTAAAAGGGCGAACCGGACAGGTCGCCGCGTTGGGATTTCCTTCCGTCGCCGCCGCCCGTGATGCCGGGGCGAAAATCCGCAACAAAGCCGGCGGTTTTCTAGCGACCCTGCGCCTCCTCGCCCTCGGTGCATTGATCATCGCCCTCGCCCGCCCCCAACTCGGCAAAGGAACTACAGAAGTCGAAGCCAGCGGTATCGATATCATCCTCGCCATTGATGTATCAGGCTCGATGGAGGCTCTCGATTTTCAACTCAAAGGCAACCGGGTCAACCGACTTGAAGTGGTCAAAGATGTAGTAGCCCGGTTTGTTGAAGACCGGCCTAATGATCGCATTGGAATCCTCGCATTTGCCGGTCGCCCCTATCTCGTCAGCCCCCTGACTCTCGATCACGACTGGCTGTTGCGCAGACTGGAATCGGTAAAAATCGGGCAGGTGGAAGATGGCACCGCGATAGGTTCCGCTATTGTTTCAGCCGCCAACCACCTGAAAGAACAGGAGGCAAAATCGCGCATCGTTGTTTTACTCACCGATGGAATGAACAATTCCGGGGCGGCAAACCCGGCAACCGCCTCGGAGGCAGCCAAAGCTTTTGGTATCAAAATCTATACGGTAGGAGCCGGAACCCGCGGCCAGGCACCTATGCCGATGAGAACCCAATTCGGAGGTACCCGCCTGCGGATGGTGGAAGTCGATATTGATGAAGAAGCTCTCCGCGCCGTAGCGGACCAAACCGGAGGGCAGTATTTCCGCGCTACCGATACCGACTCTCTCGAACAGGTTTATGAAGTGATCAACAAACTGGAGACCACGAAACGGAAATTGAAGAAATACGAAAATGTCGACGAATGGTTTCTGTTCGCTCTCGTTCCGGCGATATTTTTTCTGGGCCTTGAGCGACTGCTTGGCGAAACCCGCCTGCGGCGACTCCCCTGACTATCAATGAAGGAAGAACTACAATTTGCCTATCCCGTTTGGATCTGGGTCGGACTGCTGCTCTGCGGAGGCCTCGCCTATGGTTTTGTGATCTGGAACCGGCGCAGGGAAAGGGATTTGAACAAGCTCGCCCACCAGCGGCTTCTCGCCCAACTCACTGAATCATTCTCCCGCCGTCGCCGCTGGATCAAACAGGGTATCTGGCTGGTAGCGATCTTTCTGCTGTTCGTTGCCCTGGCGCGACCTCAATACGGCTTTGAATTCCGGGAAGTCGAAGGCCCCTATTCCTGGGGACTCAATCTTGATGGCCTTACTGGCGATGAAGATTTTGAACACCCCGACGGACATGCGGGGATCGATAATCAGGTCTATCGCGCTGTGTGCTGCGTTATTGGCTTTAGAGGCCCTGACGGCGTGGAGTACATATTTCAGAACAAGGCTATTCTGGACCAAAACTACAG
>JARGOZ010000025.1:17777-19197 GCA_029213025.1 Verrucomicrobiales bacterium | reverse complement strand
CGGGAAGTCAAAAAGCGCGGCATCGATCTGGTTTTCGCGGTTGATACTTCCCGCAGCATGCTGGCTGAAGATGTAGTCCCCAACCGCCTTGAGCGATCGCAAATTGCGATCACCGATTTTGTCGACCGACTCGAAGGCGACCGGATCGGTTTGATCCCGTTCGCCGGCAAAGCGTTTTCGCTTTGCCCGCTAACTCTGGATTACAGCGCCTTTCGACAGTCGCTGGATGCGCTGGATACCGAAATTATTCCCCATCAGGGAACCGACCTCGCCAGCGCGGTGGATGAAGCCAACCGGCTGTTCGATGAAGAAGGCAACAGTCATCGAATTCTGATTTTGATCACCGATGGTGAAGACCTTCAGGGCGCTGTTAGTTCAGCTATTGCCGCAGCGAAAGAAAAAAACATGGTGATTCACACAGTGGGTGTGGGTGACCCGGAAGGCTCACTCATTCCCATCACCCGTCGGGACGGCAGCCAGGACTTTGTCCGCGACGAAAGCGGTCAACCGGTTCGGACCGCGCTGGACGAGACAACGCTTCGGGAAATATCGGAATCCACCGGAGGCATATATGTCCCGATGGGTCAGAGCGGGCAGGGATTAAATCAGATCTATAGAGAAAAGTTGAGACTCGTCCCGAAAACCGAAATGGATCAACGGCTCGACCGGATCCCCCTGGAGCGTTTCGAATGGCCGCTTTCTATAGCTACATTTCTATTACTTATTGAATATATCATGAACGAGCGGCGCAGAAAAACCTCTACCAAAGAGTTTCCTCTTTTCGGCGGGGCGCGCAAAGCTTTCAGCAAAGTCAAAGCAGGTCGCATCGCTGCTATTTTGGTCTTTTTCATGATCGGAAATACGTTTGCCCTCGAGGCGGAAAGTCAGGACCCAAGAGAGATCTACAATTCAGGAACCAGTGCCTACAAGGCCGGAGACTTTGAAAAAGCGGAACAGATCCTGAGTCAGAGTCTCGATTCCGCTATCGATCTGCCTTTGCAACAACGCGGTTACTACAATCTTGGCAACACTCGATATCGACTCGGCCAGAGCGCCCTGCAATCCAGCCCCGAAGAAACGATCAAGAAATGGGAAGCCAGCGTCAAAGCCTTCGACGATGCTCTGGCCCTCGATTCGAGTGACGAAGATGCTGCTTATAATCGGGACTTTGTGAAGAAGAAACTCGAAGAGCTGAAACAACAACAGCAGCAGGACCAACAGCAGCAGGATCAACAGCAGCAGGATCAACAGCAGCAGGATCAACAGCAGCAGGATCAACAGCAACAGGATCAACAGCAACAGGATCAACAGCAACAGGATCAACAGCAGCAGGACCAACAGCAGCAGGACCAACAGCAGCAGGATCAACAGCAGCAGGACCAACAGCAGCAGGATCAACAGCAGCAGGATCAACAGCAGC
>JARGOZ010000025.1:0-17677 GCA_029213025.1 Verrucomicrobiales bacterium | reverse complement strand
ATCAACAGCAGCAGGATCAACAGCAGCAGGATCAACAGCAGCAGGATCAACAGCAGCAGGATCAACAGCAACAGGATCAACAGCAACAGGATCAACAGCAGCAGGATCAACAGCAGCCTGATAAACCGACGGATCAGTCAGGCGAAGCTCCTCAATTTTCCGAAGAGCGGCGGCAGCCTGGCGAAATGTCGCGCGAGGAAGCCGCCCAGATGCTCGAGGCATTACTCGATGACGAGAGATCGGTAATTCCCCTGCCTGACAGAAATGCCTACCGCCGCTCTGTCCCCAATAATACAACCCGCGGAAAAACATGGTAATCTCTTTATGAAAACAACTCGAATAATACAGCCGGTAATCGCTGCATTCTTTCTGGTGTTTGCGATATCCACCCACGCAGCCGACGTCTCGGTACGCCTCCAACCCAACTCGTTCCCTGTCGACCGGGCGGGCCAACTTTCTGTAGTGGCCGAAAACGGTGATTTTGACGAGTTTCCCGCGCCTGTTCCACCTCCTGGCGTATCGATTCGCCAGCACGGCAGAAGCACCAATTTGCAAATCATCAACGGTCAAAGAAGCCTCTTGATCACCCAGAATTTTGTCGTCTCTGCCGACAAGCCCGGTGAGTACACCATTCCGTCGTTTGAAGTGTCGATCAAAGGACAGAAACTCCGCACCGATCCGGTTTCGTTCCGGGTAACGGCTTCAAACGCGCCGCCAATTAGTAGCGGATCCCAAACTCAGGGCAACGCCACCACCAGTCAGGGAAGCACCGGATTTCTCAGACTCGATTTCCCGGAACGGGATCACAAACATCTATATGTCGGTGAAATGGCACCGGTCCGGATCAAAGCCTATTTCCCCGAAGGCAGCCAAATCCAGTTACGATCCGCACCGCGTCCGGAGGGTCAGGGTTTTACCATCCACAACATCAGCGATGAGCCCGAACAAAACTTTGAAATTGTAAATGGCACCCGCTACCGAACAGTCACCTGGTTTGCCGGTCTCTCTATGGCAAAAGCCGGGGAATTCCCTGTCACGGTTGGCCTGGATGCGACGGTTATGATTCGGGAAAAGGCACCCCGCGTTCGGGGACGACGAACCAATCCTTTTGATTCATTTTTCGGCGGCAACAGTCCGTTCAACGATCCGTTTTTTGACGACTTTTTTGACAACGCGTTTGTGCGCACAATCCCGAAGGAAGTCACGTTGGTATCACCGGGGGATCCTCTGACAATCAAACCGCTTCCCAGTGAAGGCAGGCCGGAAAACTTCAGCGGCGCGGTCGGGGAATTTACCCTCGGCGGCTTTCGACTTCCCGCCGATGCCCGGACAGGTGAACCGCAGAAAATCCGGGTTACAGTCAATGGAAAAGGCAATTTCGACCGACTCAACGCCCCCACCCTTGAGCCGGCAGATGCCTGGAAAACCTATAAACCGAAAACAACATTTTCACCCGGAGATGTCGCTTCCTTTTCCGGTAGTAAAACCTTCGACTTCAATGCCGTCCCTCAGAAAAGCGGTGATCAGAATCTGATGCTTTCTTTTAGTTACTTTGATCCGTCGGCAGAACAATATAAAACCGTAAACAGCACGGAAATCGATGTAGCCGTCACCGGAGAGAATGTAAAATCCACCGAGCAAATTGTATCTTCCGCACAAAACGGCAGCACTCCCAAAGCAAACGCGGAGCAAACGCCTCAAAGAACCGAACTGGCTCCGATCCGGTCACCCGGGGGAAGTTTCGTGTCTCTGCTTCCGCTTACGAAGTCTGTGGGATTCTGGACCTCAGTAGGTATTGCTCTACTCGGCATTGCATCGGGATTCGTCATCAAATCAGCACGGACACGCTACAATGATCCGGAGCTGGTGGCGGCACGCCAATCCCTGAAACAGGAACACGCAGCGCTGCACCGGGCGGAAGAAGCGGTCCGAAAAGGCGATACCGGAGGTTTCTTCGCCTCCGCCCGCCAAGCCGTTCAGGAACACTACGGGCAACTATGGAATCACCCCGCAGAAGCGATTACTCTGGGAGAGCTGCGACAGCAACTCCCCGGCGACTGCGCAGCAATCGAACTCTTCTCCCGGGCTGATGCGATAGCCTACGCCCCCAACAGCGACAACCATGCAGAGGATCTGAAATCCTGGCAGAGAAAACTGGAAGAAATCCTCAACGAACCCGCCACCACTTGATCAGGAAAATGAACAAAATTCTGATCCTGCTTTTCTTTGCTTTGTCGATCCCGGCCTTCGGCCAGACGGGAAATGATGCCTACGCGAAAGGCGACTTTGCCAGTGCAGCAAAAATCTGGGAAGAGGAGCTCGCAGCAAAAGGAGCCAACGCCTCCCTGCTGTACAATCTCGGCAACGCTCGCTATCGACTTGGTGAATACGGCCCCGCGATCTACGCCTACGAGCGGGCCCTGATTCTCGCACCCCGGTCCCCGGACATCAAAGCCAATCTCGATCTCGCCCGGAAGGCGGCCGCTGCGTTCGATGAATCGAGCCAGTCCAACCGGTTGCTAAGTTTTCTCTATTGGATGAGCTATAACGAATGGTTGACCTTCGGAATCACAGCCTTAATCGCACTTGCCATGATCAGCCTGCTGCGGGCGTTTGATCTGACCAGGCGCAGTCCGGTTTCGCTTCGGGGATTTGTCGTCGCGCTATCCATCCTGTTAATAATATCTGTAGCCGTCGTGATTGTTCGCCATCCCGAATTGAACCGGGCCATAGTGGTTGGCAAACAGGCTGAAGTCAGACTTTCCCCTTTCCCAACAGCGGAGGTCAAAACAACGCTAAAATCCGGTCAATCAGTTCAGATCGAAAAAGAGCATGAAGGCTACTATAGAATCAACAACGGCTGGGTTTCGAAAGAGCTTGTAAAACCGTTGATGTATTAAGTAACCGGCAAATCGATACGGCGGAGCTCAATTCACCGGCACAAACCGAAGCGCACGCAAATCGAACAGGGCTTTCTCCACTTTGCCTTGGGAACGCACCACTATCTTGTTATCACCGCCGGTCAGCGCGACCTCCCCGAGTTGGGCTTTGCGGAAAGTTTCCCAGCTGCCGGTGCTCACAATTTCCCCGGTCAGTGCCTGAGCGCCCCCTATGATGAGCTGCCACTGATTGCCGGCGGCTTCGGGTGACACGGAGTAGTCCCATTCCACAGTATATCTCCCCGGGCGATCAAGAACTGCTGTCCATTCGGCTCGATCACTTTCGTCAGTCCACCAGCCGAGGGAGTCAAAGTCGGGCATGTATTCCAGACGTTTACCGGAAATACGGCATTTCGAGGTACGAAGTTCGATAACGCCTTTTGTATTTGGTCTGACCCGGGCTGACAAAACCGGTGGCCGCTTTTTTCCGGGTGTTCCCAGGGACCCGAGGTAGGCAATCACATCGGCGATCTGTTGTTTCGAAAGTATTGCTTCCATTCCGTCCGGCATCAGAGAAACACCTGCCGACTGGATGTTTGAAATATCGGCTCGAAGAATTTTCTGTTCACTGCCATCAGCAGCACGCAGCGTGATGCCGCCGGCACTTTCGTCACTGATAAGGCCGGCCAGTTGACTCCCGTCCTGTAGAGAGATGAAATAGGTCACATATTTATCCTCCACCGCCCGGTTGGGATCGAGGATTGCAACCAGCATCGAATCAGGCGAACGGTCCGTCAAAGCAGCGAGGTCCGGACCGATTGCGTTGCCTATGCCTTCGAGAGCGTGACAAGCCATACAGGCAGTGGCAAATACCCCGCGCCCGGCTTCGGGATCGCCCTTCATTTTTACTACATCAGCGTGATCTTTTACGACCTGATCGCGACTGGTGTTTTCTGCAGTTTGAAATATCTCGCGGCTCCTTTGTTTAATAGCGGCATGGACGGATTCCGACAGGCTGCGGCGCGTCGATGCATCGATTTGTGCCACCGGGATCCTGCTCTCTTCGAGCCCGGAAAGGAATTGCTCTGTCCACGCCGGACGACTCAGCAGCAATTTGAGCGCCGTCCCCCTGTCTGCCGGGCCAAACGAAGACCAGCGTTCGATCAATTTTTCGGCTCCGTCAGGGTGGCCGGAACTACCAAGGGCGGAAAAAGCAGCCGAACGAATTTTTGGAGAAAAGCGGGGTGACAACCGGTCGGCAAAAAGGACCAAATCAGTCGACGGATTAAATACAGCCTTGCACTGCAGCAGGCGCATAGCTTCAAGTCGCTGCCACTCGGAAATGGATTCATCAGCTACCAACTGGCGGGCATTTTCACCCATCTGTCGGATCCTCTCCCGATGTTGTGTATTATCAGTAAGACTGTCGATATCAGCCCCCTTTTCCAGCAACCCGATGAGAATCGAAAATTGCCAGAACTTTGCAGGCCCTTCACTTTCGGCAACAGTTGCTATCAGTTTTTCGGTAGCAGCTTTCACTTTCCACCGATTCGCCATCGACGCGAATTTTTCGATCTGCGTATTGGATGGCGCTTTCACCGTGGGAAAATCACCCAGCAGCTTTCGAAACCGGGAGCCATCAGTATAGGCGAGACAAAGCAGATCAATAATCGAAGCGATGTTTTCCGTATTCACCGAACTGAAAGCCGTAGCGGAGACATAAGGCTCATCGCGATGATGGAGCAAAATTCCGGCAATCGTGCGATGCGCAACATCCCCCTTGAGATCACCTAACACTCCCGCCAATTCCTGAGCCACAAAGGCATCGGTGAGATGGTTCTTTGCGGCAGCGACGATTTCATCCGCGCTCAGGTGTTTCGCCGAAATGCGGATGGCATGGCGCAGTACACCGGGATATTTGTCTCTGATCGCAATACGGCAAATTTCGCTATCTACCTTTCCGAGGCCGTCCAGAATCGATATGGCATGGAGCCTTGCTGTGGGAGCTTTTCCGTCCTGCACTATAGATTTCAACAGGGGAACAACATCGTCCGCCTGGCGCCACAACAACATCTGATGAACCAAATCGCGCACCGTTCCGTTGGGACTTTCGAGGCGCTCGACCAATTCCTGATTGGATAGTTGATCCAGTACGGGAACCGGTTCGGATTTTGAGAATACCCGGTAGATCCGGCCGAGATTGCTTCCCGCCCGAAGATCGTATTTCTCCTGCCACTCATGCGGTATCCACTCGGGGTGTTCAATTACCAGTCGGTACATGTCTGCGATCCAAATTGCACCGTCAGGCCCGGTGCGAACGGAAACCGGACGCGACCAGTTGTCGGTGGATGCAAAAAATTCGGACTGCTTTTCATCGAAGGCCCGACGGGAGGTAAAGGTTGCTCCCCGCCGAGAAAGCACCTGACGACTCACCAGGTTGTGAACCGGTTCGCATAGTAAAGCATTACCCGAAAAAGTGGCCCCCAGAGCCATGTCTCTGTATATCGCAGGTCCGCATACAGAAGTGAACCGGTTGGCGCGGTCGGGTTGATTAAATCGTTCCAGGGTTTCGCTTAAAGGAAATACCGGAGCGGCTCCCGGCTCGACCGGGACGTTCACAGTCGCGGACGGATAAGCGACGGCGCGGTTTCGTTGCATCAGGGAATAGCGCAGCGGGTAATGCCAGAGTGGATTGCTGTTGTTGCAACCAAACCAGTTTCCCCAGTCATCCCTGTAACGTCCACACTGCGTTCGACCGGACAGAGGCTCGTGCTTTCGAGTCCATGGATTGATTCGTAAATCGTGACCGCGAATATCTACTTCATCCCGCGTTTCTTTCGACAGGATGACACCGCCACCGTCGCCATTGGCGACATGCAGCCAGTTATCCAGCCCCCAGGCAAGTCCATTGACGCGGTGTTGTTGATTCGATTTTGCAAATCCTGCATACCAGACTTCCTGTATATCAGCCTTACCGTCGCCGTTGCTATCTTCCGCATAGATGATATCGGGGGCCGCCGTAATAAGTATCCCTTTATCCCAGACTTTCACCCCGGTTGGATAGGAGAGATTATCCAGAAAAAGATCAGCTTTGTCATAGCGACCGTCGCCATCGGTATCACTCAATACCTTGATGCGACCACCGGGGACATTGAGTGGATCGTCTAGTCCGTTCCAGGTCAGACCATTCGGATAATCGCGCATTTCCACTACCCAGAGCCGGCCATCCGCGCCCCAGTCAAACGCGACCGGATCCATTACCAGCGGTTCAGAAGCAACCAGCTCAATAGTTAGTCCGGTTTTGGTGTACATCGAGGCCAGCGCTTCTTCTGGTGTCAGGGGCTCGGCAGCAGGTTTTGGCCTGGGCGGAACATGTTTAGCCGCTTTGTCAGGGTATCCACCGGCCAAATTCGCGACGGCATCGACGATAAGGTCCTCCGTCTCCGGAGCGAGGGCCGATGGCTTGTCGTAGGAAATCATAGACTGATCCACTTCATACCCACCTTCAGAAATCTCTTTTGCCGTTGTGATGTAGCAGGGCGACTCGTTGGCGTAACCGATGATCCAGTTGCGGCGGCTTGCTGTATTGAGTTCCTCTTTGATTCGAAGTGAATACCCCGATGTCACTTCGCCCGGTAAAAATGCTGTCGTCAAACTTTTACCGTTTTCTCCCGGGAACTGCCAGGTTTGCACAAGGTAATCAATATCTTTTGGCACAGTTTCCCCTCTGTCTAGCCGGTCCAGCCAGATCTGACCATAAAACGAGCGCCGCCGGTTTTTGTCAGCCACCCAGTTTTCGAACTCCTTCCGGTCCGGGCAGGCAGCCAACGGTAACTGTATTGTTTTTGATCGGCACTGCGGCGGAGATACCAGTGGAAACGTCCGGTTCCGCTCAGTGATCAGAGCATCCACCTGGTCGGCTATCTCGATTGCATGTTTTTCAATAAAAGGCCCGGCATCGGCCGTCCGCGGGTCCGGATTGGCATCAGCACCACAACCGGCTGCCACCAGTGCGACACTGCCCGGATAGCGTGATTCGATTGTCGTCGCAGCTGCCCCGGCCCAGTCGCCGTGAAAGGTTTTCTTCGGTGGTGCATAAGATGTGCAATGGCAGGCATAGCTCAGGAATACTCCGAGAACTTTTTGATCCTCTCCGGCTGAAGTAACCGTCAGCACCGGCACACTGTGATCGACGCTTCCCTGCGGATTGGGTCTCATCCCGGCCCACTTACCGTCTTTGATCATGCGACGGTTCATAGCAAATCCGGCCCTGCCTTCCCCCCAGCGAAGGTTAGCGGGTTGTCTGGACTCGGCTGCTGCGACTCCGACTGAAATGAGACGCGCCACCAACCAGTCGGTATACTCGTCGATATGTTTTTTCTCTTCCGGCGGCAGGATCTTACAGAAGTGCATCTCCTGCATATAGTTACTCAGTGAGGGACCTCCATGCGTGTGCGTTGCGGAGATGGCAAATTTCTCCGGACTGATTTGCAGCTTTTCCTTCAGCCCGGACAAAACGCGGTCCCGCAATGATCGCGGTATGCCAAGCAGATCGGCCGTGATCATAAGGGACGCCAAATTTCCCTCAGCATCTCCCAGTGCGAGCGCACGGGCGAAGAGTTTGCCCTCTGCCGGTTCACCTTCGTATCCGCGGGAAGCATACCCAACCATGCGCACGGGAACACGGGGAGTAATATCTATCCTCGAAAGACCGGCAGTTATTTCAGTTTGCGGAGTTTTATCCTGCCCGACGGCTACCGCAACTACAGCAGCAAGCAAAAGGCAGGGTAGATTCAGATAGATATTTTTCATGGAAATCGAGTAAGTATTCGTTTAGAAAGCCAGCATTCATTGATCGTTTCGCGGGTTTCCGGTTGAGCTGCGATACGCTTTAAAACGGGCACCAGTGGTTTTGCTGTATCACCGGAATAATCGAGTGCATTCAAAGCCAACACGCGGCTGAACACCTGATCAGATTCGATCACTTCTTTGAAAACAGAGAGGACATCGCCATCTTTAGAACCTGCAAGGATCAGTGCCCAGGCAATAGCTACTCGTACATCAGAGTCGATTTCTTTAGCCAGATGCTTGCGCAGTGCGGAAGTATCTGTGGATCGCAACGCGGCATGATATCGAATCACAGCCTTTTCACTATCCAGCGACAAATCACCTTCTACGAGTTTTTTCAGTGGATAGCGCGACTCATCCGAACAAAACTCGCGAATACTACCGGCCGCTTTCTCAGCCGCCATCAATTGTTGTTCAGGCAGAAAACCGCTGTCTCGAGTTTCCAACATCCACTCGGCAAGATTACCACGTAGCCGGAGTAGAGTTTCCCTGTGGTCCGGATCTTCAGCCAGATTGATCAACTCGTCCGGATCGTTGACCAAATCATATAGTTCTTCTACCGGCTTGGTGTGTGCCAGGAAACTTTCAAAACGCCCGGTCCGGCCTGCTGCCTGGAGTTGCCGAAATGCCTTTGAGCTTTCCAGCTTTTCCATATAGGTCAGCCACGGAAACGACGGTACCTGCGGCATGAAGTTTCGGGTATAGCGATAGCGCGCATCTCTGACTGTCCGGATAAAGTCAATTCTCTCATCCATTCGATCGCGAGTGAATACCAGAACCTCGCGAGCCGGGGCCGCTTTCGGGCCGAGGAAAGCCTGACCGTCGTAATGACCGGGGATCCCCAGCCCGGCCAGATGTAAAACGGAGGGCCCCAGATCCATGAGGCTCACCAGACGGTCGGATACCTGCCCCGGTTTGGCCGGTGCCAGATGTTGCCACTTTTCCGGAAACCGAATCAGCAGAGGCACCCGCGTTCCGGCTTCGGTAATCCACTGCTTGGCACGCGGAAAAGGAGCCCCGTGATCGGATGTGAAAAATACGATCGTATCCTCAGCGACACCGGTCTTTTCCAGATGCCGAAGCAGAGGACCGATATACTGATCGTCCATCATAGTAACGAGGTCCTGATACCTCGCCCATTCTTTTCTGACCCGGGCACTGTCAGGCAACCAGCGCGGCGGCGTGACTTTGTCAGGATGGTGTCGTTGTTCCCCGCTCAGCTTTGTTTGATCTACCAGTTTGGTTTTGCTGCCCTCCCAAAGCCGGCTTTCATGAGTGTCCGGAAAATTGTAGATCGCAAAGAAAGGTTGGCCTTCCTCCCGGCGGGTCCAGTCGGCCTTCTTCCATTGCTTTTCATCCCAGACATCCGCCCGGGTATCAAAATTAAAATCTTCCTTCCCGCGGTTGATACAAAAATACCCGGCCTCACGAAGTGCTACAGGAAACGGTCGAATCGAATCGGGCAGCAAAATTTTCGAACGCATATGCTGAGTCCCAATTGACGACGGATGCATACCGGTAATGAGAGCCGAGCGCGACGTCGCGCAAACTCCGGTGGCGGAAAAAGCCCTGGTATAGCGGATACTTTCGGCAGCGAAGGCATCAAGATTCGGGGTCGTGGCATCCGGGTCACCGTAGCAGCCCAAATTGGGACTCATGTCTTCTGCAATAATAAACAGAAAATTCGGGCGGGAAGGCTGCGCATTCAGCGCAGAACTCAACAAGGCAAATAGACAAATGCATCCCCAAATATGATATAGCGATATTGTGTAGCGGATTGTACCCAGCACGGTCCGGGACTGTACTGGGTACAATCGACCGCGGGAATTCTCTATTGGGAAAGCTCCTTTCATAATTCAGTTGATGCGAGGTCTGGCGGCTTTCCATCCGGCGTGGAGTTGTTTAGTCAGGGCTGGAATGAAATCGCTATAATCCGGATCACGGGCGAGATTCACATTGCCCTCCGGGTCATTTTCCAAATCATACAGTTCCACCTGACGGAACTTACCGTTATCGCTCAACCACTCGGTAAAACGCCAGCGGTCCGTTCGCATCGATGTGCCCATGATTCGACCGTGCGCTTTCAATACTCTCGGGTATTGAGAAAAAGCGGCCGATTTCCATATCCGGCCGGGTTCGTTCATCAACGGCAAAAGACTGTCACCTTCAGAACCGGGGTCCAGCGGTAAACCACAAGCTTCAGTCAGAGTAGGTAAAACATCGACCAACTCAACAAGGGCATCGGTGCGCGTTCCAGGCTTCTGCTGGCCGGGAACAGAGATGATCAAAGGAACCCGGCAGGACAACTCGTAGTTGTTCCGTTTACACCACAAATTGTTTTCCCCTATATGGTAGCCGTGATCACCCCAGAAACAAATCACGGTATTGTCCCGCAAATTCAGCTCGTCCAGTGTCACCAGAATCCTGCCGACCTGCGCATCGATAAAACTGGCACACGCATAGTAGGCACGGCGCATTTCCCTGGTAAGTTTTTCATCAGCGACCGGCTGGCCCCGCTTGCGCGGAATGCCATGGTAGACGCGCATCTCGGCGGAATCGTAATGGGCATACTCCGGCGAACCCTGCGGGTAATAGGGATTGGGCACATCCGGAATACTTGCTTCGGGATAGAGATCAAAGTAGCGCTTTGGTGCGACGAACGGCACGTGAGGTTTCAAAAAGCCAACCGCGAGAAAAAACGGTTCTTCCCGCTCCGCCAGAGCCCGGAGATGCTCGATCCCTTTATCGGCGATCTGACCGTCCGCGTATTCCCCGTCGGGCGTATCGGACGATTCCCAGGGAAGCCCGCGGATAATCGCATCTTTCCAGGATGAGTCCGGTTCCGCCAGATTCGGGTATATTTTTGCTAAAGAATTCCTGCGACTATGGAACCACTTTTCTGCAATCCGGATTCCTTCTTCGCTATGATAATAGTTGGGCTGTGGAAACCAGCCGTCTTCGCTCCATGACAGTTCGTCGTCAATTCCGTTGCCGAGCGCATGGCCTTTGGCTCCGTGATAAATTTTGCCCACAGCAAGAGAACGGTAGCCGGCCTCGCGAAACTGCTGGGGCAGGGTTTTTACATTCGGAATCGCTTTTCGAAAATGTGTTTTCAGATCATAGACACGGGTCGTATCAGGCCGCCGCCCGGTCATAATTGATGCCCGGGAAGCATTACAGACTGATTGCTGGCAATAGGCACGAAGAAACGTTGTCCCCTGCTTTGCGAGCCCGTCGAGATGCGGAGTGACCGCGACTTTGTCACCGTAGCAGCCGAGCGTGGGTCGCAGATCATCGACAGCTATAAAAAGTACGTTCTGTTTCCGTTCCTCTGCAAATCCTACGGACTGTAATAGCACCGTAAAGTAAATCACCCGCCCGGCCATGTGTCGAATTACCCGGGGGATTCCATAAGAAAATCGGTGCATCGGCCCAACGTGGCAAAGAGCCACCATGGCGTAAAGGGGCGCGAAAAGAGTTCTTTTGCGTCGTCGTTACGGTTCAGGCCACCGTTTGCCCTTCCAGCACAGGAGCTTTCCGGTTGATAAAATACCAGCTCAATAAAACAGCGACGAGTATCAGAAGCACCCAAATTTGCCAAACGTCATCTTCCCGGGTGTGCTCTGTTTCTGCAGAAGTCTTCAAGCCTTCCACATCGCTGCGACTTTCCGCCGCGAGAAAATCGGCTTCGCGGGTATCGACAAACTGAGCAGCGCCGGACAGGAGAATTTGCTCCCCCTGACGGATTTCGAAGAAACCGGGCTCGCCTGGTGCGCGCAGGGAACCGGCCTGACTTAGCGGAATGGAAGTCTTCGCCCCTTCAGATACCAAGTCGAGTGCAGGAGCGCCATCGGAGCGGTCAAAGGCGATTTTCAGCGGCTGATGTAGTTCATGATTTCCGGAGAAGGGGGCGATTTTCCGCTCCCGAATCGATTCCACAAACCGGTGAGCCAGGACAATAAAGGACGGCAGTTTTTCGATGTTGGAACTCGGCACATCGAAGTTGTAAATCAACTGGTTCCGTTCCCCGTCTTCGCGAAGGACAATGAGCGCTCTTTCACCCTGCCAAAGCAGGACGGTATCTTCCGGCCCCACCGGCATGCCCGGACTGGACCGCGCGATGAGCCCCTGCCAGTTCAAAGACTGCACCAGTGGGTGATTCGCTGCGACGATCGGTCCTTTGAAAAAATTTCTTCCCGGAGTGACCTGCGCAAGGAGAACAATCGAAACCGGCGCCGGAGTTGTCGGGCTCAGCGGATCGTAGGTGGTCAGGACGAGGTCGACCCCGCTCTCATCAGTCGGGGGCACGGTATTCTCAAAACTTTCGATCATACCGGTCATCAAATC
Organism: Verrucomicrobiales bacterium; assembly: GCA_029213025.1. GTDB lineage: Bacteria > Verrucomicrobiota > Verrucomicrobiia > Verrucomicrobiales > DEV007 > Arctic95D-9. Next base: position 5,603 of record JARGOZ010000025.1, on the reverse strand, counting down.
ATCCAGCGCGGGCGTTCCTACTTTTGCGATCGCCAGCTCTTTGGGAACCGGGACAATGATAGGCGCGAGGTCATCCTGATCGAAGCGGTCCGGCTCCAGCTGCAAAATGATTTTGTCCCGGTTTGCCGGAAACCGACCCTGGAGAGTGCGGGTCTCCCCGGCTTTCAGTTCGAGTTTTCTGGTATCTGTACGCTGCTGCCCCGCCTGGAGAAACCATTCCCGGGTTTGGTCCGCGTCGCCGTAGTTGCGCACCATGGCATTCCAGGTTGGAGGATCGGAAGCTACATCAACATTTACGCCGGCAAACCCGACATTCTGGAGTTTCTCCCCTACAGCCACCACCCGGGAATTATAGCCGGGCTCTTCTACGGCGTGGTCTGTCACATAGAGAACAATCCCGGTTGCACCGGCCAGACTACGCCCGATGCGCAAAGCCGGCCCGGGATCGTGGGCGGGTCGAAACGGCTTCCAGCTTTCGATTGCCTCCAGCAGGTCCTCTGCCGAAGTGCCGTTATAAACCGGCTCCCCGTCGATGTGCGAGTCCATCGCGATCAATTCCACGGTCTGCGCACCGCGACTGAGCTGCGGGATCTCCTTACGCAAGGTGTCGATGACCGAATTTTGAAAAGCCCGCATTGACGAAGAACTGTCCAGCACAATGGCTATTTTCTGAACCGAGTTCTCCAAAGTCCAGCGCGGCTGAATCAGGATCCACGTCAAAAGAACAACGGCGAGCAGTTGAAGCCAGAGCGGGATGGAATTCCTGATCCGGTCAAATTTTCTACCTTGCACACTTTCCCGATCGAGGGCTTCAAGCAGGAACAGGGTGCTTACCACCAGGACCTGTGATTGCCGCTGCAAAAAGTGAATCAGAAGTATGGCGGGAATTCCGAGCAATGCCCAAAATCCGGCTGGATTTCCGAAAGTAACCATCCCAATAAACTAGTGAAGCGGATCGTAAAAGGAAATGGAATTTGTGGTCTAAGCTCAACTAAATTTCCCTTGTAGAGCGAATGGTTTAGAGAGAAGGTTCCGAAAATTATGGCAGCGGGCACTACGAAGAAACATCGCGAGGGCGGAAATAATGTATTGCTCTCTCTGGCATGCGTTGTCGTGATCATCGCCGGGCTGAAATTATCTGCCGAAATTTGCGTTCCGATTGCGATGGGCCTGTTTCTCGGCGTCCTGTCTCTGCCGCTTTTGAATTTCCTCAATAAACGCTGCAAACTACCCCGCCCTCTCGCGGTTCTGTTTACGGTTTTCTTCGTTTTCCTGGCATTGGCGATTATGGGCTTTGTCGTTTCCGGAGTGATTCCCGAGTTTCAGGAACGCGGACTCGAATACGCCGAACAACTCAAAAAACAGGCGTCACAGTATTCTGAAGCGATTGACCGTCAGCTGGAGAAACTGGAGAGCCTGGGCACCATGTTTGGAATTGATCCGGATGCCAATGGACGAAGCGTGCCTACCTTCCGCGATCTTTTCAACCGGTATTGGGACTCACAGCGCGTCGTGGCCCTGATTGGGCAGACTGCCGTGGTCGAAAGATTTACCTCACTCGCTTCGAAATCGTTCTTCGTACTGATTCTGATGATTTTCGTCCTCGCGGAATCGGAGCGGTTTGCCAATAAAATCAAAGATGTGATCCGTGAGCGCGGCCCGGATTTGAGGCGCTTCCAGAATTCCTCGCGCGACATCCAGAATTACCTTCTGTTAAAAACCACGGTCAGTTTGCTCACCGGTTTACTGGCGTGGATGACCTGCGCCATCATGGATGTGGAATTTCCCCTGCTGTGGGGGCTGGTCGCATTTGTACTTAACTTCATCCCGGTGATCGGCTCGATAATGGCTGCCTTCCCCCCTGTCGCGCTGGCTCTCATTTTGCAGGGATTCTGGCCGGCGGTGATCGTGCTGATGGCTTACCTGTTAATCAACACCGTTATCGGCAACTTCCTGGAACCGAAACTTCTCGGCGACAGCTTCGGCATCTCCACCATCGTAGTGATTCTCTCTGTCCTGGTTTGGGGCTTTATGTGGGGACCGGCCGGCATGTTCCTCGCTGTCCCCCTGACTATGATCGTCAAGGTGATGCTGGACAACACCCCGGAGCTGCGGTGGCTTTCCGTGATGATCAGCAGTGGACGGGAAGAATTCGAACCGATAAAGCCCGCTATTGCGACGGATGCCCCGGTTGACTCGGATGCGACTTAGGCTTTGACCACAGCCGCATTGATTTTCATATCTTTACCGGCTTCGGTTGGATCGACTTCAGTCAACACCAATCCGGCCAGCTTACCGCCCGCCTGATCGATCGCAAAGCGCGCTTTGGTCAGCACATCATTCGGAGCTTTTCCGGCTTCTGTGCAAAGGAAAGTCATGTTGGATTCGCCAATTAGAATCAGGGAATCGACGGTTTTCAGAATCGGCGCTCCGTTGAAAATCACAAAATCAAAGCGGCTTTTGGCGTCCTTGATCAATTCGACCATTTTCCCGTTACTCAGGAGGGCTGTAGTGTCCTCGCGCAGAGTTCCGCCAGGCATGATCCAGAGGTTTTCATAGCGGGTTTTCACCACGGTCTCTTTCATCTCCATCTCGCCGAGTAGATAATCGGAAACGCCGGGATGCGGCGACGCATTGAAGGTATGGTGAATCATGGGCTCTTTCAAATTGCCCTCGATAACCAGCGTGGTATGTCCGCCCGCAGCCAATACCTTGGCCAGCTCACAGGTGACCGGCGACGCATCTTCGTTCACCAAACAGGGGACAGACGCAATAGCGACACCTTCCGGCACAGGAAAAATCGAGAGAATCCCGTCCCTGAGCTTTTCAAACGGTCCGGTCATTTCGGAAAAACTCAGGTGAGAGCGCGGAAACAAGGTCAAAATCGGCGGCGACACCGCTTTGGCGATATCGGTGATCGAAGTTCTGGTATTGGTCCGAATATACTGATACGCGACCGAAGAACTGGTTCCCAAAACCGCCATCCAGAGCAAAAAGGCAAATCCCGCACCGATTTTGGCACCGTACGTGACGTTGTCCATCGATGCTTTCTCATCGATTCGGGCCGAAGAGGAAATGACCAGTTTGTGGAGATTGATCTTCTCGATTTGGCTTTCGAATGTGGCATTGCGAACTCTCAACTCAGCCAGTTCCGCTTTTGTCCGCGCGAGGTCATCGGTAGAGGTTTTGTCAGATTCCAACACATCGAGAGCAGCCAGTTTTACCGCGACTGCTGATTTGAACTGACGGTGGTCGTTCTGAATATTTTTCACCATCTCATCATAGCGGTCGCTGTGGAGGTTTTTCCAGTGATCCACATAGGCATTGGCGATCGCGTTGGCGATTTCGACTGCCTGCGCCGGAGTTTTCGAAGAAAATTCGACGATAATTTCCCGGTTCCGGTAATTCCGGCTCACTTTTGTGGAGCTTTTCAAAATGGAAGACGTTTTCCGGTTGGTCATGTCCCAGCGTTTCGGGAGGCCCAGCTCGCCGGCGATGCGGGTGATAAAGCCCTGGCTCCGGATGATTGAGGCCTGAGTTTTCAGAAATCTCCGCGAATTAAAGCGGTAGGCGTTGATTTCCGCTTTGGAAAGTTCCCCTTCCTCCGGTTTAATCATAATTGTCGCCTTCGCGGTATAACTCTTTGGCCAGAAAGGCACCGTAAAGCAACCAAACAGAATAATTCCAAAGAAAATCGAACCGGGAAGAAAGAACTTCTCCGGCGATGGCTTCAGATTTTGGTAAAGATCACGTGGTAGGTGGTGTTTCATCTGCGTTTGTGTGTGCGGTGAGAATACAGAAAAATTCAATAACCACAAACATTTTAGTTTGATTAAATAGATGTCAATCCAAGAGATTAACTTTTCCGGCCTTTCCACCTCTCCGAATTGAATATCTTTCGTGTTGCAGGAATGATCCGGTGGGGATTTGTTACGGAGTGACGGCGAACTACAAACTCGGCAACGAAACACTGATCAAAGTGCTCGACGGAGCTTCCGCAAGATTGCGCTCTCTTTTGAAAAAGCAGGGCAGACTGGAAAACGGAGCGCTGCGAATTGCAGTGATCGGCGGCGGCTGTTCCGGGTTGCAATACAAGATGGATCTCGTCGATGGCCCGGCGAACCGCGACATCATGGTCGAATCCAACGACGTGCGGGTCGTGATCGATCCCAAAAGTGCGCTTTTCGTCACCGGCTCAGAGCTCGATTTCAGTGACGATCTCCAGCAGGGCGGTTTTAAAGTCACCAATCCGAACGCGGTTGTGACCTGCTCCTGCGGCGAGAGTTTCGCTGCGTAGGCGGACCTAACAGGGTACAGTCCGCGACCTAACAGGGTACAGATTGAGCTGGATTGCTAATCTGTTAGCATTGCAGGAGCCCACATCTTCCGCAAACAGGTTGGCAACCTGTTCTACGGGGGCTTTGATCACTGGCTTTGCGGGTCGGTTTCGCTTGCATTCCGGGGCGTGGAATGGTTGACAATTCATTCTACGATGTTTGCAATTTTCGGGTTTGCAGAATGTCTTTCACCCCGCGCCATCCGGGATTACCCAAATATGGGTTAACGCTCTTCAGTTTCCGGTCTCCGACGACGTCAATAAATGCGAACCGGCAACGAATGAATAGACAAAAAAATATCGCCGTCGTCGGCCAGGGTGTAATGGGACTCACCTGTGCAGAGAAACTCTTGCAACGTGGCTTTACTGTCGAAATTTTCTCGAAGGAGGATTTTCTTGAGACGACTTCATTGTCGGCCGGTGCCTATTGGTGGCCGCACCGGGCGTATCCGGAGGAGCGGGTCTCCAAATGGGCGGCGACAACGTACGACGTATATTTCCGTATGCGGGAAGATCCGGATTCCGGGGTGAGCTTCCAAAAGCACTATCGCTTTTGCATTGATCCGGATGACAGCTCATACGCTTTGCAAATCGTCGATGAATGGGAGAAAATCGATGGCGCGGAGCACGGAATTCCATGCCACGAAGCGTTTCTGGTGACACTGCCGGTGATCGAGGTGCCGGTATTTATGGCGCGCTTGAGAGAACAGGTTCTCGAAAATGGTGCAACGATTCTGATTCACGAATTCGGATCGCCAACAGAGTTGTTCCCCCGTTTTGATATGGTCGTAAACTGCACCGGAGTATGGGCCCGTGACTTTGCCGACGATCCCGAAGTTTTTCCGATCCGCGGCCAGGTGGTGCGGGCTTCGCTTCCAGAGGGATTACAAGCATCGACGCGGTTGTATCAAAAGAACGACAATTTCACCCTCGTACTACCGAGATCCGGCGATGTGATTCTCGGCGGCACCGCTCAGGAGGGAGACTGGAGCCGGGAAGTTTCCGAGCAGGACACCGATACCATTTTAAAGCGCTGCACGGAACTGGTACCGCAAATAGCGGAGTGCGAAGTTCTGGAGACAAAGGTCGGGCTGCGCGCCGGTCGACCTGAAATCCGCCTCGAACTGGAGCTGTCCGGGCCGGATCAGCCGGTGATTCATAACTACGGCCATGGTGGTGGAGGCTACACGGTCGCCTGGGGTTGTGCGGACGAAGTGGCGGAACTGGCAACCCGTCATTTCGCGGCCTGACTACCCGCTGCGGAGCT
>JARGOZ010000289.1 GCA_029213025.1 Verrucomicrobiales bacterium | reverse complement strand
GAATGAACACGAATGAAATACAGGCTCCGTCCGGGAGCTTTCTGCCGTTTCCCCTTGTCGCTTTTTTTTCGGCTACCTGGCTAAATATTCGCAAGCTCCTGCACCAACTCTACTCGCCCTGCTCGCGCTGGAATTTCTCGCGGATCAGGGTCGCCCGGTAGATATCTCTTTCTGCTGAGGTGAGCGGTTTGCCCATGATCTTCTGCAGATGGGCGGGCTGGATGAGGATGAACACTTCGTTGAGGGAGCGGTAGTCGAGATCTTCGATAATCCCGGCATCGACGCCGAGGCGTACCATCGATACCAACTCAATGGTTTCATGACTGGATATGACCCGGGCGCTGTTGAGGATGCCCCAGGCACGGCAGATCCGGTCTTCGAGCATGGGACGGCTGGTTTCGAGCAGAAACTCGCGGGCCTGTTGCTCTTTTTCAATCACGTCGTGGATGAGACTGTTGATGTTTTGTATGATCTGTTCTTCGCTCCGCCCGAGGGAGACCTGGTTCGAGATCTGGTAGCAGTTGCCGATCGCTTCACTGCCCTCGCCGTAGTAGCCCCGCGAGGTGTAGTTGAGCTTGGCGAGGGCGAGTTTGATGCTTTCCATCTGCCGGGTCATCACCAACGCAGGCAGATGCAACATGACCGAGCCGCGCATCGCGGTGCCGGTGTTGGTCGGGCAGGCGGTGAGAAATCCAAAGTCGGGCAGCCAGGCATAAGGCAACTGACCGGACAGCTCGTTGTCGATCGCGTCGATCACTTTCCAGGCGCTGTCGAGACTGAAGCCGGACTGCATCAGCTGAATTCGCAGGTGGTCCTCTTCGTTGACCATCACGGACAGCATCTCTTCTTTGGAGACAATGACCGCCCGGCCTTCCGGATGCTCGGCGAGGGCGGGACTCATCAAATGACGCTCGATCAGAAACTGCCGGTCGACCGCTGTCATTTCCTGCAGCCGGAAAAAGGTCGAGTCTTTGAAGTGCGGGATCCGGGACACAGCGGACTCCACCGTTGCCAGCACCGATTCCAGCTCATCCAGCGTCGCCCGGTTGGTAAACGGCGCGGTGGTGAGATTGCGCGCCAGCCGAATCCGCGAGGAGAGCACGATATTGGCATTCGGGCCGGAGCCACGCAGCCACTCGCCGGAACTGTGGATCAAATCATTCAGATTCATCGCTGCGGGTGCCTTTCTCCCGTTCTCTGATTTGATCGCGCAACACGGCGGCCTGCTCGAAATTTTCCTCCTCTATCGCTGCGCGCAGCTCCTCGCGCAGGGTTTCGATGCTTTGCTCATCGGCAACCGGCATGGTCGCCAGCGGCACCTGGACAACCGGCTTTTTGCCGGCGTGGGCGGATGAGCCGTGAATATTCTTCAGCACCCCGGGCAGATTGGGCGCAAAAGCGAGGTAACAATCCGCACAACCGAAACGGCCGTTGTGGCGGAATTCGCGGTAGCTTTGTCCGCAGGATTCGCAATACAAATCCGGAGCCTGTGCGCGCGGACCCGGAACGGCCATTTCCCCGGTGCTGGACAGACCCGCCAGCAATCCGGAAAGACTGAGCGGCTCGCTGAATTGCTGCCGCTCCCGGGCGCACTCGTCACACAAATAGACATCCCGCACGGAGCCATCGACCAGCTCCGTGAGATGAATGGTGGCACTTCTCGAACATTTGTCGCATTTCATGGCACTACGGGAAAATCAAAGATCTGACCTTGTACTGTCAAGGCGAAAAACGCCGGTCGATTACAACGGTTCGCGGCGAATAATTGCGATTTTGAATCGTTTTCCTCCAGCGAGCAGGGCGGAAGGAAATTGCTCCAAGCGCGCAATTCATCCATAAAAAACAACACACATCTATGAAAATCACACACGTAATCGCCCTGCTCGCCTCCGCCGCCCTGCTTTGGTCATGCAGCGAAGTTTGTACCTCCTGCGAGGATTGTCAGGAATGCAGCACCTGCGCAGAAGGCTGCCAACACTAAGAATTTTTTCTGGTTAACTCTTCCAGTTTTCGGTTATTCGGCCCGTCCTCAACAGGACGGGCCGTTTTTTTTGGCAAAAGCAGGACCTTGCCTTTCCGGCAGTGCAGTGTCCATTCGACAAGCCCTGTCTCTATGCCCGAGCCTACCAACAGAAATCCGCTGCTTTTCATCCTGTTCCGGATCTTTTTTAATTCGCGATTCTATTACCCGATCTACGCGGTGATGTTTCTCGATTTCGGTCTGAGCCAGGAGCAATTTGCGCAGCTCAACTTCGCCTGGGCGATCGCCATCGTCCTGCTGGAGGTGCCTTCCGGGGCGCTGGCCGATCAGATCGGGCGCAAGAAACTGGTCATCCTCGCAGCGGTGCTGATGATCGTGGAAATGAGTGTGCTGCTGCTCATGCCGGCGGCCAATCCGGCGCAATATGCCGATGATCCCGACGGACTGGCCAAAGCGGCGTGGATTTTGTTCGCCGTATTTATGGCCAACCGGGTGATCTCCGGCGCAGCGGAAGCGGCCGCCAGCGGAGCCGACGAAGCGCTGGCCTACGATTCCCTGCCGGAAGAGGACCGGGATCAACACTGGTCACATCTCACCACGCAGCTGATGATCTGGCAATCGGTCGGCTTCATCGTGGTGACGATAATCGGAGCGGCGGTTTACGATCCCGATTTTATGAACCGCGTGTTCAGCTGGATGGGTTCCTCGCTGACATTCACCCAATATGACACGCTGAAGCTGCCGATCGCGCTGACTCTGGGCATGGCGATTGTCACCTTTCTGATCGCCTGCCGGATGCAGGAAAACGGTCAAATCGACCACGACCCGACCAAACCGCTCTGGCAAACCGTGCGGCGAAGCTTTGCCCGGACTTTCAAAGCGGGCGGCTGGATTTTGCAAACGCCCGCCGCGCTGATGCTGCTTCTCATCGGCCTGAGTTTCGACAGCATCATCCGCCTGTATTACACCGTCGGCTCGATCTGGCTGGAGGTGATCGGCTACCGGCCGGTTCAGTTCGGTATCATCAGTGTAGCGGGATCGATCACCGGAATTTTCGCGGCGGTTATCGGCAAAAAACTGATTCAATCGCGCTCGCCGAATTTCAATTTCCGGCTGCTGATGGTGCTGACATTTATCGGCATTTTCAGCCTGGCTTTTCCGATCAAATACTGGTCGGTTTTGTTTCTTCCCGCACTCTGGTTATCGATGCGGTTTCTGCACTTTTTTATATCGAATTACCTGAACCGGGTCACTAACTCGGAGAACCGGGCCACGGTGCTGAGCTTTCGCGGACTGTCGATGAACCTGTCGTACGGAATTGTCACCATGCTATACTCCGCCCAGGTCTGGGCGATTCGCAAAAAGGAGGGCATCGACGCCACAACGGCTAACGATCCGGAAGTCATGCACAGCCTGTTTTCCGCTGCGGTACAGTGGTGGTGGGTGTTTCTGCTTTTCCTGATTGTCTCTTTGATTCTTTACCGTCACTATGTAGTTCGGCGCGACTGGAACGAACTGCTCAGGAAATGACGACAACGGATTTACTACAGGAACTGGAATCATTGGGCACAGCTCAGAACCGGAAAATCTACACTCGTCACGGCGTCACCGATCCGATGTTTGGCGTCAGCTACGGCAACCAGGACAAGCTGGCGAAACGCATTCGCAAAGAGGGCGATACCGGCCTGGCCACGGAACTCTGGGAATCCGGCAATCACGATGCCAAAGTTCTGGCGACAAAAATCCTCGACCCGGCGACGCTAACCCAAACCACCGCCAACACGCTGGTTCGCGGGGTGACTCATTCTCTGCAGGGCAGCGGTCTGGCGGCAGTGTTCGCGGAGACAGCCTTCGCGGCCAAACTGGCGGACAAATGGATCGCCGCCGATCCGAAAAGGAGTCATTGGAAAGTATATAGCGGCTGGGCTCTCATCGCGTCGATGGCTATAGCCAAAAAGCATCACCTCGATATCGCGGATACCTGGTTTTCCACCCATTTGACGACTATAGAAAACTCGATCCACCAGGCGCCCAACGACATCCGCGACCAGATGAACTCAACGCTGATCGCGATCGGTTCCCGAAATGAAGCCCTGCGCGACAAAGCGATCGCCAAAGCGAAAAAGATCGGCCCGGTCGAAGTCGATCACGGCGAAACCTCCTGCCAAACTCCCGATGCGGTCAGTTACATCAAAAAGGTCTGGGATCGCCGGAAATAGCTACATCGTTTTAATCGATGTTTAATTTACAAACATCGGCTTAGTTCGCTTTATTGATCGTCGAATGAGAGTATGAAAAACACACTTATCATCACAGTCGGTCTTATCGCAGGAATCATCATCGGCGGCGCGCTCGGATTCTTCATTCCCTTCGGCATAGCTCAGATCAATACACGCGATGCACAGGCGCTTTCTTTCCTGCCGATGTTAACCATCCCTCTGGGAGCGGTGCTCGGCGCAGCGTTGGGAACCTACCTCGGCATTCGGAAGGTACGGATCATCCAATTCCTCGAGGGACGCGAAGTTTAATTTGCCGCTGCTGGCGGTCAGGACTTTATTTGATGCCTACCAAAAATGAATCTTTACCGCCGCACTATATCCCTGCTTGCCGTCGTCCTGTTTACCTTTGCCTCTCGCGCGGAGGAAACCGGGCGGCCCAACATTCTGTTCATTATCTCCGACGATCTCACGGCCACGGCTCTGGGATCGTATGGAAACAAGGTTTGTCAGACCCCGAATCTGGACCGGCTTGCCGCCGAAGGGGTCCAGTTCGACAACGCCTACTGCCAGTACCCGGTGTGCGGTGCGTCGCGCGCTTCGTTCATGAGCGGTCTGTACCCGGAGACCAACGGGGTTCTCGGCAACGTCAAAGCACTGGGCAGCTACAAAACGGTCAATCCCGAGCTGGCCGACCACCCGAGCATCGGCGGCTTTTTGCGGCGCAACGGCTATATCTCCACACGGGTTTCAAAAATCTATCACATGGGAGTTCCGGGCGGCATCGAGGCCGGTGAACCCGGCGGGGACGAACCCGATTCGTGGGACCGGGCATATGATATCTGGGGACCGGAAACCGGAAGTCCCGGCGAATTTACCAACCTGTCCCCCGCCCTGAAGCACTGGGGCGGCGCCTTCGTCCGCGTCGTGGTGCCCAACGACAGATCCGCCAGCCAAACCGACGAACTCGCCACAAATCAGGCGATCGCCATTCTCGAGAATCGTGCGTTGCACCGCAATGAAACCAATTTTCTGAAGCCCGGCGAACCGCTCTTTCTCGCCGTGGGACTGGTTCGTCCGCACGTACCGCTGGTGGCACCGCAGAAGCATTTTGATCTCTATCCAAAGGAGAAGATTACCCTGCCCGAAGTTCCCGAAGGCGATCTGCTCGATGTTCCGAAACCCAACCGGGCGAAAGCCAACTCCAGGTCCTACAAAATGACCACCGAACAGGCAACCGAAGCCCTGGCTGCCTACTACGCCAGCGTCACCTACATGGATGAGCAGGTAGGCCGCTTGCTGGATACACTGGACCGCCTGGAAATGGCTGAAAATACGGTAGTGATATTTATATCCGACCACGGCTGGCTGTTGGGTGAACACGGTTGCTGGCAGAAATCGAATCTCTTCGATCCCGCCTGCCGGGTTCCTTTGATCATCCGGGCACCGGGCTATGAATCCAGTGCCGGAAAGAAAAGCAGCAAGCTGACCGAATTAATCGATCTCTACCCGACCATGGCCGAGCTGGCCGGTCTGGCTGATCAGACGCCATCGATATTGGAGGGACAATCTCTGGTTCCGTTACTACAGGATCCGGAGAAAGCCGAGTGGCAGCGCTCAGCCGCCTACACGGTGATGGGCAAACGCAAAGCAGTGCATCGCACCATCAAAACGAAGCAATACCGGTATAGCATCTACCACGACGGCGAGGAAGAACTATATGATCACCAGGCCGATCCCGAAGAGTTCACCAACCAGGCCGGCAATTCCGACTACGCCGAGACAAAGAAAGAGCTGCAGAAGTTAGTCCGCTGGAAGTAGGGAAAGCGGGAGTGTACCTCGCAGTTTCATAAGAATTTAGGAAATTCTCTGTACAAAATCGGTCGGTGG
>JARGOZ010000288.1 GCA_029213025.1 Verrucomicrobiales bacterium | reverse complement strand
CGCAGAGTTAATCCGAGTCGATGTGGACGGAGTCGAAAGCTAAATTGTACCCTGTTAGGTGGTCGGTCCTCTGCAGAAATTCAAACCGGTTTCAAGATAATAATTATTCACCATTGGAAAGCTCTCATACTTTTGGGCCTCATTACTACCGGTGCCGCGGTGGGGTTGCTCGTCACAGTGCTGGTCGGAGATTTTCTCCTGTTCCGCCCTGAAAGCTGCGTGGTAATTATTGCTATCGCAATCGCCGCCTGGTTTGTGCTTCACGGAAAATATGAAATTGAACTGTCCTTCCGCATGGAGGACACCCTGGACCGGGAATTTACCGCTCCCCCGGAAACAATCCCGGTACTGCCCGGTGAATACTGTAGGACATACTCTACTGCTTTCACATTTTGAGAGTCGCTGCTTCTGATGCTGAAGCCGAGTTTTCTCATCAACTCCAGCATATGGTGGTTGTCCGCCAACACCTCTCCTTCCATTCGCTGGATCTGTTTGGTCTTCGCTTCATTCATGAGGGTGTGCATTAAGAGGGTTCCGATGCCGCGGCCCTGCCATTCTTGATCGACGACGATGGCGAACTCGCAACTTTCGCCGTCGGGATTGATGATATAGCGGGCAATTCCGATTTCCACTTCGGCGCCGTCTTCGAGTACACTTGCCAGAAAAGCCATTTCTCGGTCGTAGTCGATTTGGGTGAAACGAATCAACATCTTCTGGCTCAATTCCTGGACGGCCTGCATAAAGCGAAAATATTTGGCTTCGGGCGAGAGCTTTTGAACAAAGCGCTGTTCCATCCCGGCGTCTTCGGGGCGGATCGGGCGAATCATAACTTCGATGCCGGATGACAGGGTATGTTTTCGGGCGAGATGTTTGGGGTAGGGCGGAATCGCCATGTGTCCGTAGGATCGACCGGGAAGCACCCCGGGGAAATGGGGGATCTGGTCGGAAAGGGCAACGCGGACGTCGAGGGCGCAGGCACCGGCTTCGTCGCAACTCAGGGGATTGATGTCGAGTTCCGCTATTTCGGGAAGTTCACAGACCATTTCTGAAAGCCGCAGCAGGATCGACTTCAATACCCCTGCATCAATAGGCGGGAGGTTTCGAAACGGCCCTAACAAACGTGCCACCCGGGTGCGGGCAATCATCCGGCGTATCAATAGAGAATTGAGCGGCGGCAGACAAACGGCGCGATCACCGAGCACTTCCACTGCGGTGCCGCCCCAGCCAAATGTGATCACGGGGCCGAAGACGGGATCGCGAAGAACGCCGACCAGCAACTCGCGAGTATGGGCACGGTTCCACTGGCGCTCGATGGTCACACCTTTCAATTCAGCTTCGGGAGCCTTTTCGCGAACTCTTGCCCTCATTTCCGGATAGGCGGTTGTGACCTGACCGACATCGCGCAGGTTCATTTGCACACCGCCCACATCGGACTTGTGACTCAGGTCCGGCGAGTCGATTTTCATGACCACGGGGAAACCGAGATCGCCGGCGGCTTTCGCGGCTTCCTCCACAGTGCCGGCTGATCGAACTTCCGTGACGGGGATGTGAAACGCGGCGAGCAGGGCTTTGCTTTCGATGGAACTGAGTTCGGAGCGCCCATCGCCCAGGGCGGTTTTGATGATGCTCTTTGCTTTTTCGATGTCGGGCGTTGCCTTATCAGTGAGCGGTCCGGGCACCTCGAGCAGGAGATTCTGGTTCCGATGGTAATGCCACAGCCAGGCAAAGGCATTGACGGCAGATTCAGGCGTTTGAAAGGAGGGAATGCCCGCTGCGGAAAAGAGGCGGCGCGAGCTTTCCACATGCCGCTCACCCATCCAGCAGGTGATGACCGGTTTTTTTACCGAGTTTTTGTGATTTCGCCAGGTTTCGATCACGGCTTGCGCGATTTTCTCCGGATCAGTCATGGCCTGCGGAGTCAGCATGACAAGAAGACCATCGGTATTGGGATCATCCAGACCAAGTTGCACCGCGGTTGAAAAACGATCCGGCCCGGCATCGCCGAGCACGTCGATCGGGTTGCCACGCGACCAGTGAGCCGGGAGAGCCTGGTTGAGAGCGGCGATAGTGTCGGCGCTCAAATCGGGAATCTCCAGCTCCTGATCCGAAGCGGCGTCGGCGGCAATCACTCCCGGACCGCCCCCGTTGGTGACCACGGTGAGGCGATTGCCTTTGACCTCGATCCCTTCCGAAAGGGTACGGGCTGCGGAGAAGAGATCCATAATGGTATTGACCCGGACGACACCGGCACGGTCGAGCGCCGCATCAAAAACGTCGTCTGCGCCAACCATGGCTCCGGTGTGGGATACGGCGGCTCGCGAAGCGGCTGGATGGCGGCCGGGTTTCATGACGATCACAGGTTTCAATCGCGCAGCCGTTCGCAAATTGCTGAGGAAACTACGCCCGTCGCGAATCCCTTCGATATAGAGAAGAATGCTGCGGGTTTGCGAATCGGTGGCGAGAAAATCCAGTATCTCGCCGAAACCAAGATCGGCTGCGGCACCGAGCGATACCACGGTGGAAAAGCCCACTTTTTCCGCCTCCGCCCAATCCAAAATGGCCGCGCATCGCGCGCCGGACTGGGACACCAGCGCGAGTTCGCCCGGGATCGCCTGCGACTTTCCAAAGGTCGCATTCATCCCCACGGAAGGCCGGATCAGCCCGAGGCAGTTCGGGCCGAGGAGCCGCATCCGGTGGCCGCGCGCGACTTCGAGAATCTCCTGCTCCAGCTGTTTGCCTTCCGGTCCGGCTTCGCCGAAACCCGCTGAAAGTACGATCGCCGCGCGGATTCCGGCCTGACCGCATTGTTCGAGAATTCCGCCTACGGTTTTCGCCGGTGTCGCGATCACTGCGAGTTCAACCGGTTCGTTGATTGAGGCAATGTCAGGATAGCAATGCAGGCCCTGCACCTGTTTGTGCTTTGGATTGACCGGAAAAAGCGCGCCGTTGAACCCGGCTTCGATCAGATTGGTAAGAACCCGTGAGCCGACGGACTCGGGACGCTCACTGGCGCCGAATACGGCTACACTTTTCGCAGCAAAAAGAGAAGAAAGATAGTGAGTCATGGTAAGTTTTATATCGATTAAATTCCGCAGAGGGAACAGATGTGTTTAGCAGCCAGGCGCCACGGCACCGGCAGAACAGAAAAGCTGTGGACATGATTTATTAGCCAGGTTTTCGATCGTTGCTGTTCACTATCGCCATTCTAAAGAAAGCAACAGGGCATGGGTTGCTGTAAATGCTGCATACACTGACATTTTCCCGTTGATCCGCGTTCAACCGGTTTAAACCGGCATTAGGATATTGATCTCCAGATTAATAGTCAGTCAGAGACTTCGGTGGAAACGCGACTCGCAGCGCGTTAAGAACCGCAGCAACATCGATGACTTCCTGGGTGATTGCTCCGGCCACCGGGGGCAGGTATCCTGCTGCTGCAAACAACATAGCAATAATGCTCATCGCCATACCGCCAAGAGCACTCTGGAGAGCAATGCGCCGCATTCTTCGGCTGATATGCATGAGTTCGTCCAGCTTGCGCAAGGAGCTGTCCATGATCACTGCTCCCGCTGCTTCGGAGGTGACATCACTGTTCTGACCGAAAGCAATCCCAACTGTCGCAGCCCGCAGAGCCGGGGCATCATTGATCCCGTCACCCACATAGACCGTATTAACCTTCGAAGTTTCTTTCTGGACGATGACCAGTTTTTCCTCCGGGCTTTTGTTCGCCTGGATGTCGGTGATCCCGACCCGGTCAGCGAGGTAAATCGCCTCCGATTCCCGGTCGCCGGAAAGTAACATAACGTGATTGATGTGATGTCTGGATCCGAGATGCTTGATGAATTCAGCGCCGTCCGCCCGCGGTTCATCGCGGAAGTGGTAGGTGGCTGCGTATTGGCCATCGATCAGGACGATGCACTCCAGTCCGGCAGAAACCGGGGGAAGAAGGTCAACTGATTCGGGATGAGAACGTTGAAGCAGTTTTCGACTTGTGATTTGCACCTGTCTGCCTTGAACCGTTGCAGTGAGGCCCTGGCCGGGCTTTTCACTGATCTCCTCGACCTCATGGGTTTCAACTCCCTCATCTTTACCTGCTTTGACGATTGCATCAGCCAGCGGGTGTTTGGAATACCGTTCCACGCTGGACACTAATGCCAGGATATCGGGGAGATCACTTCCCGGAGGCGCGAGTTGCTCCACCAGTTCCGGTTGCCCGTAAGTTAACGTTCCGGTTTTATCGAAGATCACCATTCGACAGGTATCGATTGTCTCGAGAATGGATGGATCCCGAACGATGATAGCCCGCTTTGCCGCCAACGAAATTGATCCGATGATCGTGACCGGTATCGCAATGAGCAGCGGGCAGGGCGTGGCAACCACGAGAACGGCAAGGAAACGAACAGGGTCACCGCTAAGGAGCCAGGCCGCCACGGCCAGCGCCACGGCTACCGGAGTATATATGGCTCCCAGTTTATCTCCGAGCCGACGTATTTTGGGCCGCTGCTGCTCGGAAGTTTTCATCACTTCCATGATCTTTGCGTAGCGGGAATCTTCTGCCGCTTTGTCGCAACGGATCGTCAAGGCGGACTCGCCATTCAAGGCACCCGAAATGACCATTGACCCCGGAGTTTTCGAAATCATATAGGGTTCTCCGGTGAGATACGATTCGTCCATGACGCTGTGGCCTTCGGTAACCGTGCCATCAACCGGACATATTTCGTGCGGTAGAACCAGCAGGGTGTCGCCAACGGATATCTCCTCAAGGCTGATATCTTCGGTATCGGAATCAGTCTTTCGATGAGCTACAGAAGGCATCCGGCTCGCGAGGGCCTGGAGGACGGAAGAGGCACCTCTCACCGCATAAGCCTCAAGGGCCTCGCCCCCGGACAACATGAGAATAACCAGCGACCCTGCCAGGTATTCCCCGAGGATGACTGAAGTGACAATCGAAATCCCGGCCAATAAATCTGACCCAAACTCCCTGTTATAGAGCTTTTTAAGCAAATCCCAGACCAGAGGAATTCCACCGAGAATGAACGCAATCCAGAGTGGAGTATTTGCGATGGGCTCCGCGACGTTAAATCCAAATCGCAGGATGAGGTGTATCGTGATGACTGTAATCGTAAGTATTGCAATCATCCCCTGCACTCGGGAAGGGTTTTCCGGGGAAGCATTCATTGAATAATGGTTACCAAGGGAGTACTCGATTGCTTGCCGATGCAAATGAATAAACAATTGTTTATCTATAGTCGCCCGGAAACCAGGGTAAGAAATGAGAGTGTTGATGATTTTGCAGCAGCAGGAGCGGGGTGACTATTTGCAGCATACTCACGGGCGGTTCTCTTTCAGGTTGGATTCACGGTAATTGGGTATCATATTACCAGTGATGCAGGATATCCCTCCTTTTGCTCATTCCCGGGGTAGCAAACAGAAACCGGGTTGGGTCACCGTTGAAGGAAGCTCTTTTCCCCTGGGGGTTTCATGGATCGGGGAAGAGTCCGCCTACAACTTCGCTCTCTATTCCAAACATGCCCGCGAAGTCACACTTCAGTTCTTTGAAGAAGGCCAATTGAACCAGCCGGTATTCGAATTCTCCTTCCACTACCTGCATAACAAATCCGGTCCGGTATGGCATTGCCGTATACCGAAAGAGGAACTGGGAAAGGCGCGTTACTATGCATACCGCGTTGGCGGCCCCGCGCCGAGAGAAGGTTTTGAGTGGCATCTCTTCGATCCCGAAAAACTGCTGCTCGATCCTTATGCCTCCTCCATCTACTTTCCTCCTTCGTTCGACCGCGAAGCTGCCATGTCGCCGGGATGCAACATCGGCTGCGCCCCGTTGGCTCTTCTACAGGACATCAAATGCGATTGCGACTTCGACTGGAAGGAGGACCTCCCGGCCCCGCGTCACGATTCTGATCTCGTCATCTACGAGATGCATGTCAAAGGATTCACTCAACATCCCGAATCGGGCGTACGGCAGGAAAACCGCGGCAAATTTGCGGGCATCGTAGAGAAAATCCCCTACCTGCTTGACCTGGGGATCACCGCAGTGGAACTCATGCCGGTCTTTCAGTTCGATCCCGGCGAGAACAATTACTGGGGATACAACCCGCTGAATTTTTTCTCAGCCCATCACGGTTACTCGAGCGATCCTTTCGCCTGCCGTCAGCACGATGAATTT
>JARGOZ010000287.1 GCA_029213025.1 Verrucomicrobiales bacterium | reverse complement strand
GGCAGATTCGGGCAGCGTGGTTCCGACGATCCGGGCGATAGCTTGATAGAGATCGGATGGCTTGACGGGCTTGGTTAGGATCCGGGCGATTCCGATCGATTTGAGTTCATCCATTTCCATAGGATGGCCGGCGGCAGAGAGAAAGATGATCCCCGGCGCGGTATCCTCTGCAAAGTGATTCCTGATCCGGCGGGCCACCTCCAGCCCGTCCATATCCGGCATCATCACATCGAGAATAATGACCCGCAGCGTTTCCCGGGTGGAATCGGTTTTGGCGAGGATATCGAGGGCTTCTGCGCCGCTCTTCGCCACGATTGGGACCATTTGCCATCCTTTGATGACCTCCTCGAGAATCAGGAGAGTCGTATCATGATCGTCGACGATGAGTACACGGAGTTGGTCGAGAATCCCCGGATCGAAATAAACCGGGTCCGGCTGGGTGGAGGCCAGGCCAAACCGGGCGGTAAATTCAAAACAGCTCCCTTTTCCCATTTCACTCTCCACCCGAATCCCGCCGTTCATCAGTTCCACCAGTCGCGCCGAGATGGCCAGTCCAAGTCCGGTGCCTCCGTAGGTGCGGGTGGTCGATGTTTCGGCCTGGGAAAATGAATCAAAAATGGTCTCCAGTTTTTCCGGGGGAATTCCGATGCCGGTGTCGCGCACGGAAACATGGATCATGACTTCGTCCTTTTGGATCGAGTCCAGTTTGACGTCAATCACCACCTCGCCTTCGAGGGTAAATTTCAGGGCATTTCCCACGAGATTGACGAGGATCTGGCGAAATCTGCCCTGGTCACCGATTAGGCGGTCGGGCACATCCGGGGCGATCCGGTACGCCAGCTCCAGGTTGCGTTCCCCGGCGTTGAGCCCCACGGAACGCAGCATGTCGCCGATCGAATCGCGCAATCCGAATTCCTGGGAATCCAGTTCCAGTTTGTCTGCTTCGATCTTTGAGAAATCAAGAATGTCATTGAGGACAACAAGTAGAGATTCGGCTGAATTTTTGACCATCGTTTGGTATTCTCTTTCCCGGGGATTCAGATCCATGCCGAGTAGCAAGTCCGTCATTCCAATGATCCCGTTCATCGGGGTGCGAATTTCGTGGCTCATATTCGCGAGGAACTCGCTCTTTGCCCTGGTCGCCGATTCCGCAGCCTCTTTGGCGACCTGGAGCTCGGCGGCGAATTGCTCGAGGTCCTTCTTGCGTTGATCGACCTCATCGATCATCTGGTTAAAAGCTCCCGCGAGCTGACCGATTTCGTCTCTTGAGTAAATCGCCGAACGGGCGCTGTAGTTTCCTTCGGCAAGTTCTTTCGAGGTCCGGATGATTTCATTGACTCCTTTTGAGACTCCCCGGCTCACCGAAATGGCGAGAGCAATGCCGGAAAGCTCGACGGTCACAGCGATGCAGACGAGAATAGTAAAGACGACGCCTTCCAACCAGCGGGCCCCCTCGGACAGGGTTTTGGAAAACTTGTATTCCACTGCGGTGAATTTTTTGTTGAGGCGCCCGATTTGATCGAGAATCGGGACGATTTTCTCATTCGATGAAACGCCCGATTCCTGAATGACAGAATGCAGAGCCGCGCCGTGTTCCTGGAGTTCCGACATGAGGGAATCCGCCACGTAGAAAAGTTCGATCGCTTCGCTGATGTATGACACCGAGCCGAACCGGATAAAGAGATTGATCGCCCCGTCCACATCATCGGGATGGATTCCTGCTTTCAGATAACCCTGCCGCATGATTTCCCGGTCGGGAATTTCTTTTTTCAGCTCGTCGAAGCTCTGCTTGTCGCCGGCATGGAGTTCGAGCAACTTCTGGAACTCTTGATAATCCACGATCCTTCCCGAGCGCGCGTATTGGCGCAGGGTATCGACGGCGTCTTTCTGCGCTTTGGACCAGGTTCCCTCGGCTTCAACCGAAGCTCGAACTGATGACAGGGTGGCTATCGAAAACTTGAGAGTGAGCAACTCAGCGATGATCAGCGCGGACATGATCCCAATGGTGAGATACAGTTTTTGTGCGATCGATATGTTTCTAAACCATCTGATAAGGGGTACCTGCTTCATTCATGAATGCTGTCCTTTCGGCGGCCGTATTCCTCCTCTTAATCAAGCAGTTAAAGGGATGCGCCGCAATGGAAATCGATAGACTTAACAGGGTACAGTTTCGGATTCAACAGGGTACAATCACCTGTAGAGCAAGGAGGGATTACCACTCAGTCTGCGCCGCGCTGAGCATTGCCTTGAATCCCGGGTTTTCCATCCACATATCGACGACTTGCCGGGCGATTGTTTTTCCCAGTGCAGTGTCGCTGGGATAGTGGACCCCGGCCAGTTCGCGGTCTTGAGCGATCAGTTGAGCGCCGGCAAGGATCGCTTCGTGTTGTGTCGACGGAAGCAGTTCACATAGAAGGTAGGCCCACATATGTGCCTGAGTGGAATGGCCGCTCGGGTAGGCAGGATGGGCCGGGACTTCGATACAGGGCTGGATTCGCGGATCGAGACGGGAAGGGCGAACCCGGTTAAAATGCAGTTTCGCCTGGAACATCACGACGGTGATGTCGGCGTTGGCCGCCCGGGCCAGTGCGGCGGTTTTGGGCCGTTTTTTGAGGTCGGTGATCTCCACATAACTCAGATTATCGAAGCGGAAACCCACCAGTTTGATCTCGCTTTTAATCCTCTCGACCTCCTCAGGTGTTCGCTTTTGCTGGAGGGCAAGCAGGTAATCGAGCTCTGCACGGGTCCGGCGGGAACTGTTTTTAGGAGGGTTTGCCGCCGCGAGCTGAGCCCGCCAGTTCCCGGGCAGATATCGGGGTTTCTTCCGGGTATGAGCGAGGTACTTTTCCTCCCACCGACTCGTGTTACTGAAAAAGAGGGATTCTCTCCGGGGATCTGTCGCGTGCCCGCCCAGGTCGGCAAACGGGTCGAGATCATCGCTTTGTCCAGCGAGAGGTATGAAAAGCAACAGGAGCATCAATCGCATCCAGGAATTCTACCCTATTTCTTCTCTTTCCGAAGCCCGGGAGTCGAAAAGGTTTTACATCCAGCAGGGATGAAATCCGGCAAGTCACCCAAAAAGATTGGACGCGGTCCGCAGGGACGCGGTCCGCAGGGACTCGCGCCGCCGTGGCCCGGGCAATCCGGCAATAAACGATTGTGAGTCAACGTTGGATGGCAGAGAAGCTCAATCTAAAGTCTGCGGCAAATGCCAGCCATCAAATAAGAAGGTTTGCGAAGGTTGAAGATTCAAGACTGTCAAAGTCACTACGCTCATGGCGTCAGTCAGGAAATGTCGCCTGCCCTCGAAAATTTGTTGCGCTTTGAATGAGTTGAAACAAATCGTGGATCGGGGTTACAATGAAGAATGAGTAGAGGATCAAGGCTCAGAATCCTACTGGGATCATGCATTATTGGATCAATAGGAGTGTTTGCCCATTCGACCCTCCTGATCATTGCCGCAGTCGCACTGCTGGTTCTTTCCTGTGTCCGCTACTCTACAACTCCGCCGACCAACTACAGGGAAAAATTTGGTCCTCCTGACCCGGACGAATCTTCGAAAGCCCTCAAGCCGACGCCCTTCACTGAAGTGCGGCCTAAAGAAGACGAATCTCACGCAAATTGAGCAAGCATATTACCAATGATCCGACCGGAAGGCCTGCAATTCTAATGATGGTTCTTCACAGCGATTTTCGGACGCGTGAAAACGGAGAAGTCAGCGCGGCGCACGGGGTCGGTCAACAAATTTTGAATAATCGTTTACTTGTTTTTGAATTTGTTTACCGCCCCCTGAAATTATTCGTGATCTGCGCAAGGCGGTCATAAGCATGCCTTCGTAGATCGAAGCCGCGAAAAGCAACAATGATTGACTGTTCATCTGTCTCCAGGCGAAGCTATTTCTCTGTAGCAGGCTCGATGAAACAACGACTTGGAAGAGGTCGTTTTCCATCCGGAAAGAAGGGGGGGTCTTTTAATGTGGCAATTTCTAAAAAATCCCGGTAAGACCCAGACCCTCATTGGGTAATTTCGAAAATATTAGAAGAAATTGTTAAAAAAGCGTTGCGGGCGGAGGCTTTTTTTGAAAAGATTCCATTCTCCGGATTCCGGCTGCCCTCCTGCTGTCTTCGAACCACGTAACCAAACAGACTCAAATGAGAATTAAACTATTTCTTGCCACCTTAATTGGTGCCGTAACTATCAATGGAGTCGTTGCCGGCCCCTGCAATTACTGCCCGCCGCCTGCCGAGTGCGACAAATGCCCAATCGACTGCCGCGACGACCTTCCTGGTCACGTGGGAGTTTCCTACATGTCAGATTACATTTTCCGCGGGGTTCGTTATTCCCGGGATGCGGTGGCTTTCAATGCCAGCTATACCTTTGAAAAGTGCTGCCTTCCAATCACCCTTGGTTTCCAGCACGTCTCATCGCTCAATTCTCAGGCAAATCTAAACAACCCCACGGCCGCCATTCCTTTCGGAGGCACTACCCGGATGGGTAGACCTGGCGGTGATCAAACCAATATCTTTGCCGAGATTGGTCTTCCCAGTATTTGCGGATTTGAACTGAGTGCTCGCTATGATCACTGGTTTTATCCTAACCTTCGTCTTCCTCAGAATGATCCCAGAGCCAATGTATTGGCTCCTTTCGCAGGTCTGGGCAATTATGGTGACTCCCATGGCGCTGTTGGAATCAAGATTTCCAGAGAACTATTCTGCTGTTTGAATTTGGCTGTGACTTCTCAGTATGATTTCAATACACCTGGAGCAGGACTGCCGATTAATGGAACAGCGACGAACGCTGATCCGGACAACGGAGCCTGGATTCACACCGCGGAGTTGAGCAGGTCATTCTGCATCACTGACTGTATTGGTCTTGATCTGAAAGGTGGTGTGCTTTACACCGATAATGTCTGGTCTCATGCAGCAAATGTTTCCGTGCCACCGCTGGGCAACCCCGGCGATTCCGGGGCATCGGGTTGGAACAGCTACTACATTGAAGCGGGTCTCCCCATTATCGTTGGTCGCTGTGCAGTTCTGACTCCGTACATTGGATATAACGGAACTCCCGACACATGGCAGGCTGATGGTGTCTACAACAATGTTGCGGGAGGATCTCTCAACAACAACGATGTCTTCCACGGCGGGGTTCGCCTTGGGGTTGATTTCTAAAGAGATTTTTGAATCAAAATTTGGGCCCGTTCCTCAAATGGAACGGGCTTTTTTGTGTGCGTAAAAATCAGTACTTTTCAATATTTGCTCCAATCGAAGTCGATCCACGGTACATCGTTCTCAATTCGCCGGCGTCTTTCATCACCATTCAGAAAGCCGAGTACCCATTCATCATCGGTGGTTGCAACGTCGAAACTTCGATGGATCACTGCGTATAGGTCAATTTCCCGCAGTTTCATGAACAGGGGAATCGCCTCGAGGCAATCCCCGGGAATGAAATTTTCTTCTCTATATCCGGATAGAAACGGCCTGATGAATCGCCCGACTAACTCAGCAGGTTCAGGATCGGACATTCCCGCATAGAAAAACACCATCGCTATGTCGTAGAGGTAGTGACCGAATACGCAGTCGTCGAAATCGAAGAGAGTGATTCCACCCTCGTGGTCCATCATCAGATTCCCGACGTGAGGGTCCTGATGGATCATTCCATATCGATCGGGGTCGGACGGCAGTCGCCGGATGCCCTCTCGAACGTTGTCGAGCCTGTCAGCCACCAATATTTCGCCGTCGGGCAGAAAACTCTTCAGCCTGGCTAATTCGCTTTCATCGTCCCAGTGCGGACGGTCGAATGCAGGTGGCCGTGAGAACTGTCGGCTCAGGCAATGGATTCGACCAAGCGCACGTCCATAGGTTCGGAAAAATTCATCGTCCCATGTCCCGGGTTCCGGACGCGCCCCTTTAGCCCTGTCAAAACTGGTCGATATGAACTTCCCGCCAGAACCATCTGCGATTCGTGCAAGATTCGAATAACCTCCCGGCGCTGCGGGTGCGGAGACCGAAGCCCCTCCATTATGTAAAAATTCCAGCCAAATCAGCTCTGATCTGACCTGCAATTCAGATCGCCTTCCGTCGTGACCGATCCGAAGAATCAAGTCTCGCCCGTCGGAGCGGAAAGCATAAACCCGATTCTCGAATCCACCGACGAATTCGAGATCAGAGACGGCTAATCCAAATTCTTCAGCAATCTCCGCGAGCCGGTCATCGCTCAGTCTT
>JARGOZ010000024.1 GCA_029213025.1 Verrucomicrobiales bacterium | reverse complement strand
TTTGAAAACGCCAGGCTGAAGCAAAAACAGAGAGAGAAATATCGGAAGCCAGAAACCATTGGATAAGAGTAAACGTGAATTTTGGGTGTGAACCAACTTTTTCACGTACAATCAACGACTGAACCGGGAGGGTCTTGGGGCATAAACCCGGAGGAACATGAGCTGGAATCACGAAGCCAAAGCCGATTTTACAGCTGAATCAATCGGATCATCCCAGATGTGATCGGTTGTTTGCCGGTGAAGTTTGGTATGCGGATACCAGATCGAAGCGCCGTCTTTCGCGTGGGTCCAGCGCCAGTCGCCGCCCCGGGGCAGGAGAACGCGGGTATCGGAACCAAGTGCTCCGGCGAGATGCGCGGTGGCTGTGTCTATCGTGATGATCCGGTCGCAAAGTTCGATGATCGCCGCCGTATCGGTGAAGTTGGCAATATCCGGCTGATAGACATTTTTAGAATCAAGGAGAGAGATTTCTTCGGGCGAGGGATCCTTTTGCAAAGAAACGATATCGGCGCGGTCCTGGAGCGAATCCAGGAAAAGCTTTAGATCGCCGGGTTTTAGTGATTTTTGGTTTTTGATAAAGTTCACTCCTTCGACCTTTCGACTTCCGGATTCATTCATCGGCGCTGATCGCCAGCAAATCCCGATGCGCAATTTGTTTACTTTCCGGGGAAGTAGAGATTGCCATTTTTGAACAGCCCTGTGTTGCGGAAACAAATAACGGTCGGAGTAGAGATTTCCCCCGATCCGGGCACCGCACCGGTGCGGCAGGCTCATGACCGGTATGTAGTAGTCAAACTCTGTCAAAATCTGACCGCTTGCCGAGTCCAGAATTCTGGTCCACTGCATGAGATCGGAGATAGCCGGGTGACAGGAAAAATGTATTTCCGCCGGGTCGAATTTTGATCGCAAACAGTGCGCAAACCGAATGAACTGGATTTGATCGCCAAACCCCTGTTCGCCTTCGATCACGATCACCTTGCCGGAGAGGTCTTCGCCGTTCCACAGTTTGTCTGCAAGAGTGTCGTAAGGCCCCGCCTGGTGGACGGGAAGATCAAAGCGGCATTTTTCCCATTCCGCCCAACCTTCCTGCCACTGCCCGAGATGGAGATACGCATGGGCAAGATGAAAGCGGGGAACAGGATTTTTCGGAGACTGCGACACAACACAACGAAGGATTTGTGCAGCCGCTGCATGCTGATTATCAGAAAGTAAGCATATGCCAAGTAATGTCTGCAAATCCTGCCTTTCAGGTTCCCGCTGCAGGTTTTCCGTTAAAGCGACAATGGCCTCCCGGGTTCTGCCGGAGTTCCAGAGCAGCCAACCAAGTGTCGCCCGGGCGGGGATTCCCCGGGCTTTTTTCGTTTCCGGACAGGTGCGAAGTTTTTCGATGATCTGCGTAAGCGGGAGTTTTCTTTCCATCTTCGACCAGGCGAGGAGATGGCCGCCGAGCGGATGATCAATCTGCTCCGACAAAATTTTGCGGCAGACGGTTTCGCACTTCAATGGATCATTTTCGTGAAAAGCCCGAAGAGAAGATTCCAGCAGTCGAATATCTATCATTAGATTCGCTTTGCGAAAGTGTAGTTCGAAAACCGATTATTTAAAATAAATTAGTTGTTAATCTTTATAAATATAATATATATAATTACTGCAATAAATCATCGTCATGAGTGAATCATCTTCTTCGGAAAACATAGTCAGCTTGAACGGGGCGCACTGCCAGTTACTGGCTGAACAACTCAAGGTGCTGGAGGCTCGCGTTCACGAGATGGAAGCGACTCTGATAGAACAGGCGAGTCGGTTGCATGATTCTGTATCCGAAAGGCTCGACCGTATGTTCGATGAAAATACGATCGTGGAATTTGAAAATCTGGCCTGCGGCGAAGGTGTCATTAAAGTGACCAATCCCGGCCGGAACAAGATCGCCACCGGGCGGTCCAGAGAAGTTTTTGACACGCTGAATGCCACTCGCGAACAGCTTCGTTTATTGAACGAAACAATCGAGAGTATGCAATTGGCGCGTTAGGAAAGTTGTTGGTGTAGAGAAAAAAAACTCCTCCTGCCTGGTAGGCGGGAGGAGTTTTTTTTGTATAGTTTAACTGAAACTTTTCTCTACTTCACCCGGCTTGCTTCAACAGCTTTCACGAGCTCTTTCAAAGCAGCTACCGTCTTTTTCTCAATATCTGAAGCCTTGGTAGCGGCATCTTTCATTGTTTCCGCGTGACGGGACGCTTCATCGGCTTTTTTCAGCGCCATTTGGTAGGCGGAGTTTGCTTCGGCGGCTTCTTTGCGAGCCTTTTCAGCGGCCTCTGTCAATTCAGCGAGTGCGGACTCCAGTGAGCTCTTTTTCGGGTCCGGAGTTTTGGGAGTCGGCGGGGCCGGTTTTTTGGCGGGTGGAGGTGTCGCTTTTTTCGGCTCCACTTTCTTTGCCGGTGGAGGAGTCGGCGTTTTCGCCGGGGCGGGGGCCGCTTTTTTAGCTGCCGGAGTCGGTGTGGCCGGTTCGGCCTTCTTCACGGTTGCTGCTGCCACTACCACCGGTTCTTTCCATCCGATATTAATATCGATACCGGGAATCGCTTTTTCCAGAGCGGCGACACCTTTTTCAGTGGCTTTGGTTTGCCAGAGAAACAGCTTTTTCAGTTTTTTGTTTGCCGCGAGCTTCGCAATGCCTGCATCGGTAATTTCCGTTCCGTATAAATTGAGGTATTCGAGCTCGTTCAGCCCTTTTACATAGTCGAGAGCTTTATCGGAAATGCCGGTATTCTCGAGGTGGAGCCGGGTCAAATTGTTCATGGCACTGAGATTGGCCAAACCGCTGTCGGTAATTTGGGTTCTGGCAAGATCCAGCCACAGGATGTGGTTGCCCACAGCTTTGAGGGGTTCCAGATTTTTATCACCAAACTCTTTGGCGACATTCAAAGCGGAAAAGCGGAGCTGTGGAGTGTTCTGGGCAATGGCCATCAGATTGCCGCCGCCGTCATTTACCTTTTTGATGGTATCGGCGATAGCTTTTTTATCTGCTTCCGAGATGGGGGCAGGACCTGCAGCTTTTTTCTCCGCTGCCTGTTGCGGCACCTCTGCGAGCACTGCGGTAATGGCTTTGGCGATCTCACCTTTGGCGCTGAGGGAATCTATAGTAGCATCTTCTTTCGCACCGGATTTGATCCAGAACTCGATTACTGCGATCTCTTCCTTCGTTAATTGATCCTTTCCTTCCGGCGGCATATGCTCGTCGTCATCAAGCGGAAGATGAACGCGATCGAGAAGCGAGCTTTCCTCCGGTTTACCGGGAACGAGAGAAGGCCCTTCGCTGCCGCCTTTGATCATGGCTTCGAGCGAATCGACCCGCAGTTTTCCTTTTTGCTTCTTCTCCCCGTGGCAGCCGCCGCATTTGGCACCCAGAACCGGAGCTATCGCTTCTTTATATAGAATCTTATTATGATGATCGGCGAATACCGGTGGGGCGGACAGAGCGAGAACAACTGCTGCACTTGCGATGATATAGTTTGATTTGATCATTTCGAGAATTTTTACTGAACGTACTATCTTTAACTTGTCAGACCTAATCAAGCGAAACAAAGCGAATTTGATGGCGCAAATGATCAAAAGAAATCGGGGCGTAGAGATAATGTTGAAAAGTTAATATTCTGTGAATTTAGGTTGCTTAGTTTGTAAAAATTGCGTTATGTTATAATTATCATAATAAAAAATGATGAAACACACACAAACGAAACACAAACTCATGGCGGTTTGGGGGGCATTCGCGGCGCTGGTCGTTGTGCTTTTCTATACCGAATCAGCCATTCCGTCGGACGGCTATCCGCCCCCGTATCAGGTTACAAAAAGCCGGTCCGCTCCCCGAACGGCTCCGGTTCGGCAAAAGCGGGTCTACCGGCCGATTGCTCCGGTGAGCCTGAATGTATACGCGAAAGAACGGGCGCTCGAACCTGTCACTACAGCGACGGTCTCTGCTGTAGTGGAGAATAATTCCTATGCTCCGGTAGAGGCTTACCCACTTCCGGTTCCAGTCGATGCCGGGTATACCGGAGGCAGCGGTGAGAGAATTCCGTCCCCTCCGATTCCCTGGTTGAGCGATGAGGTTATCCCGCCCCTGGTAAATGAAGATTTCGAAATTCCGACACCGGAAAATGCCGGATATACGACGACTCCTCCCGTTGTTCCCGCTCCGGCACCGGAAGTAAAGAAACCGAGCCCGCAAAGTTCGGCGCCGGTGAAAAAAGCATCCTCGCGGAAATCCGGTTCACGGTTTTCCTGGTCCGGGGGAAGATCCCGCTCGCGTTCCTCTTCGTCGGGCAATTGTTCGACTTGACGATAGTCAAACATTCAACAGGTCTGTTGAATCAAACTTTCTTAAAACCTTTCCTCAACCGGGGGAAGGTTTTTTGTATATCTACAGCATGCGCCGTTTCATCTGTTCGATGGATTTTTGATCGGGCATGCTGTGTTCAAAAGTGGTTTTGGGAAATGCTTTCCGGGCTCTTTCGAGGCAGGGTTCCTCGATCCAGGTCTTATCAAGTTTCACCCTTTTGAGCTGGGCTTTCAGAGGGATAAGATGGGCCAGCCCGTTTTCCCAGGAAACGAAGGTCTCGTTGAACTCCAGTTCCCGCAGCGACTTCATTTTGCCGATCGATTCCAGTGAAGCCTCAGTGATGCGCATGGAGAACTGAGGTCCGAGGTTGAGAAAGTGGAGGTTTGTGTTGCCTTCGAGAACCCTTACACCCTCATCGTTCACCTTTGTGTGATAGGCTTTGATTCGTTTGAAGTTTGGCAGCTTTGTCAGGGCGGATAGACCGTGATTGTTAAAGCTGGAACCGCCGATATTCAGATTCTGAAGCGGGTGACTTTGAAAAGCGATCAGTCCGGAACCCGAGAGCGGGTGTTCCTCTTCGTAGTTTGGATGGGGTTGGCCTTTTCTTACCGACTTAAAATTATGCCAGCAGGTCAGATCGATAAGGTGTTTGAACCCGGCCAGTTTCTGCCATTCGTCGTTGGTGAAATTGGCGTGATTGAAGCGGGCTTTAACGACACGTCCTTTGCTGTCCAGCATAATGGCCACGTCGTAGGGACCTTTGTTGGTCATTCCGATTAGTTCGACCTTGTTGCCTTTCTTTTTTACGGCCTCTTTTTCACCGAAGCGCTTCAAAAGCCAGTTCCATGTTTTGCGGTCCGACTCGTCACTCAACAGCGCAGCCGAAGAAAGGCCAAATGCATGGCCTCCTGCGGCCAGGATCACTAATCCTGAAAGCGAACGTCGAGTCATTGTCACACTATGCGCCAACGGGGCGGTATTGTCTCAAGCGTAAATGCGCAGAGTTTTTCTGTGAGTTACTTGTGGCGAAAACAGTAAAAGACTTTGTCTCATTCGCTCAGTGCGGTTTTTTCGCACATCCGCATCCACCACCACATTGACCTTTAGGCTTCTTTTTGCCGAAAAGATTCCGGCCAAAGGCGATGATCGTCAGGGCGACTATAGCTATCGCCGCCCAGGTCTGCCATTCAATACTTTCCATATCTATACATACCCCATGAGCTTGCCTCCCTGATATACAAGTAGCGCGGCTATGTAAGCCAGCGCTGTCATATATCCGAATTGAAAGGCAGCCCATTTCCAGGAATTGGTTTCACGCTTTGTGATCGCCACGGTGCTTGCGCATTGCAGAGCGAACACATAAAAGACGAGAAGGCTTAAGCAAACCAGCGGAGTAAACAGAGGTTCGCCGTTGTCACGTTGGGCTGAGGCGAGGCGGTCCTTTGTTAACTGGAAAGTTTCGTCTTCGGATTCAGTTTCTTCAATGTTAAAGGAAACCCGCATAGCACCAACGAATACTTCCCGGGCGGCAAAACTTGCCAGAACCGCTACGCCGATTCTTCTCTCGTAACCCAATGGCTCAATCACCGGCTCAATAAACTTCCCGATCCGCCCGGCGATACTGTTGGCCTGCTGGACGGATGGATCATCGCTGTTCGATTTCGGGTATGTGTAGGCGGCCCACAGAATGATTGAAATACCAAGAATGATGGTTCCGGCGCGGCGCAGGAAAATCCAGGAACGAAGAAACATGTGGTGAAGAACCGCTTTGAGCGACGGCAACTTGTAACCCGGTAATTCCATGATCATCGGCGTTCTCTCTCCTTTCCGCAATATGCGGTTAAAGATCCAGGCGAAGATAAATATGAATATGGTTCCGAGGAGATAGAGCCCGAGCATAAATCCCGCTTTTTTCAGTCCCGATACACCGGGAATCAAAATAGCAACCAACATGATATACACAGGCAGCCTGGCGGAACAGCTTGCAAACGGTGCCACCATGATCGTGATCCACCTGTCTTTCGGATTTTCAATCGTCCGGGTGCCCATGATCGCCGGGACAGCGCAGGCATAACTACTCAGAATAGGGATAAACGCACGTCCGTTCAGTCCTACCCTGGCCATCACCTTATCCATCAGGAAAGCGACCCGCGACAGGTAACCGGTGTCTTCCATGATTCCGATAAAGAAAAACAAAATCAGAATTTGCGGCAGGAAAATAACGACGCCTCCCATCCCGGCGATGACCCCGTCGGTGATCAAATCGCGAAGATCTCCGTCGGGCATGATTCCTTTGACCCAATCAGCCAGGGAGCCAAAGCTGCTGTCGATAAAATCCATCGGGATTCCCGCCCAGGTGAAAATCGAGTAGAAAAGAACCCCGAGAACGGCGGTTAGACAAATCGGACCAATGACGGGGTGAAGCAGAACCCGGTCAATTTTATCCGTCGTGGTTTCCCCGAAAGGATCGCCCCGGTCCACCGATCCATCGACTAATTCCTGTATAGCATCATACCGGGCTGCGATTAAACGATCCTGAAAGTCCTGAGACGTTTGGTTTTCAGTCGCTTTCACTCCGTCGAGATCGTTCACCAGATCTTTGAGGCTGTCGTCGACCGAAATTTTGTGGGCACTGGAAGGCAGATCGGTCCGGCTCATTGCCACGCGGAGTTGCGGCAGGCCGAGCCTGGCATTGGCCTGCATCGCGATGACCGGGATACCGAGACTTTCCGAGAGCTTTTCGGAATCGAGTCGGATTTTCCGACTCGCCGCGACATCGGTCATGTTCAGGACCAGAATGGTAGGTAACCCCAGTTCCAGGATTTGGGAGGCGAGATAGAGGTGGCGCTCGGCATTACTGGCATCTACGACACATATTACGGCGTCCGGAACCGGTGTGTCGGAGCGCTTTCCGGTCAATACATCGCGGAGGATTTCTTCATCCGGAGACTGGGGATCGAGACTGTAGGCACCCGGCAGATCGATCACTTTCACCGGTTCACCGTGTTGATCGATAGCGGTGCCCTCTTTTCTCTCCACAGTGACGCCGGGGTAGTTACCGACTTTCTGGCGGAGTCCTGTCAGAGCATTGAAAATGGTGGTCTTGCCGCAGTTGGGATTTCCCACCAGAGCAAAGACACGCTGACGACGTTTTGTTTCCGGCCTGGTCATACGGTGCTTTGTTTATCCGCAGCTTCTTCCGTCATATCGACATTGATCAGTGTTGCTTCTTCTCCCCGAATCGAGAGCAGAGAGCCGCGCACTGCGATTTCGATGGGATCTCCGAGCGGAGCAAATCTTATCACTTTAATGGTGGTGCCCTTCATGAGTCCCATTTCCCGGAACCGGCGCAGGTGTGCACCTTCGGCTGAGAACCCGGATATCACGGCGGTATCATCCGGGACCAGATCTGCGATCGTCTTGCTTACAGTCATGTCAAAAGGGGGCGTTCAGCCAAGTGGTTTTACCAGAACATTTTCGGCGATTTTCGCATCAATTCCGAAGCGCGACTCATTGACCTGGCACATCACGGAACCGTTGACGCGCAGCACCTTCACTTCTGCCAGTTCGTATAACCCAAGTTCCCTGAGACGCGTCTGCATGGAAGGTTCACCGTCGAGAGCCACCACCACAGCACGGCAGCCTTTTGCGACAGCCGGAAGCCGGATCTGAGTCTGTTGCGAATCTAATTCCTCCATATGCACAGCTTATTGAGACTGAGTCCCATTACTCTTCGATAATAAACTGATATGGGAGAATTTCCCAGGCCTTTTTTGCGATTTTCCGACGCGATGCCGGGACGTCCGCCGCTAAAGGAGAGAGGCGGCCGCTTCGTCGAGGAAAAAACGGCAGTCCGGGTGGGTCTGCAGAATCGACGCCGGGACATCCGGAGTGACCGGGCCGGTGAGTGAATTCTTCACCGCTTCGGCTTTTCGCTGATCGGGAACGGTGCAAATGATCGTTTTTGCCCGGAGAATTTCCTGGATCGACATAGAGACCGCCTGTTTGGGAACCGATTCGAAGTCAGGGAACCAGCCCTCGCCCGATTGTTGACGGCGGCAGGCATCATCGAGATCAACAACGATGTAGGGTTCTTTGGTTTCAAAATCAGCAGGTGGGTCGTTGAAGGCGAGATGCCCGTTTTCCCCGATGCCGACAAAGGCCACTTCGATCTGCGTTTGGGAAATCAAACCACCAACACGCTTGCACTCTGCCTGGATGTCCGCTTCGCCATCGAGGAAGTGGAAAGCCGCGAGAGGCAGGGGAAGTTGGCTGACGAAGCGCTCCCAGAGATATTTTCGAAAGGATGCCGGGTGGGAAATCGGTAGTCCGATGTATTCATCGAGATGAAAGCCCGTCATCGAAGGCCAATCGAGATCGGCCCTGGTGAGGTTGGCGAGCGTTTCAAATTGCGAAGCGCCGGTTGCAACGATAAAGGACGGGGAGTCAGCCTGTGCCAGTCGGGCAGCGCCGACTTTTGCAGCGGCTGCCCCCATCTTTTCTTTCGTCGCGAATATTTCGGGATTCATCCATCCCACTCTACTCAGGCTTTAGCAGCGTCAACAACATGTTGAGGCGTCATGCCGAGTTCCGCCATCACGGTATTGCCAGGGGCGCTGATTCCGAACCGGTCGATGCCAAGGACTTTTCCGGCGCTACCGACGTATTTCCACCACAGGCCGGTTACGCCGGCTTCGATAGCGATTCGCTTCGTGCAGCTCGCGGGGAGGACTTCTTCCTGGTAGGACGCATCCTGCCGGTCAAATCGCTCCATGCAGGGAACCGATACAACCCGCGTGCCACCGCCGAGTTCTTCCGCCGCTTTCATGACGTGATCCAACTCGCTTCCCGAAGCGAGCAGAATTGTTTCCAGCGGTCCGGATTCTTTCTTCGCGATGTAGGCACCGCGAAACACACCTTCCCGGCGTACTTTCACCGGAATGCTGTTCTGCGTAGCCACGGTTTGGCGGGTCAAAAGCAGTGCGGTAGGGCCGTCGGTACGCTCGATCATGGCGGCGAAGGCTCCGGCCGTTTCCTCCGGATCACCGGGGCGAATCACATCGAGATTGGGAATCACCCGCAGTCCGCTGACTGTTTCCACCGGTTGGTGGGTGGGGCCGTCTTCGCCTACGCCGACAGAATCGTGGGTGAAAATATATCCAACCGGGAGTCCGGCCAGAGCGGCCAGTCGGATCGACGGGCGCAGGTAATCGGCGAAAACCGCGAAGGTAGCTCCCGAAGCACGGAAAATGCCGTCGTAGGCGATACCGTTACAGATTGCTCCCATTCCGTGCTCGCGAATGCCGAACCAGATATTGCGACCGGAGAAATTGTCAGGGCCAAAGTCGCCGGAGCTTTTGATGTAGTTTTTGGTCGAACCGTACAAGTCGGCACTACCGGAGACGAGATTGGGAACCGCTTCGGCGACTGCCTGGATGACTTCACCACCGGCTGCGCGGGTTGCGTTGGCGTATCCGGGATCAAATTCCGGAATTTCGCTGAGTAGATCAGAAGGAAGCTTGCCGGTCACAAAATCATTGAGGTCGGCGGCCATTTTCGGATTGCCGGCTTTCCAGCTGTTGAAAGTGTCCTGCCACTGATTGTACTCCGATTTCAGCTTTTCCGAGTGCTCTTTGAAAAAGGCTCTGGTTGCATCGGAAACAAAGAACGTTTCTTCCGGAAGACCGAGACCTTTGCGGGCTGCCTCGGCGAATTTTGCGCCACCTTCGCCATGACCGGCTGCGGTTCCGGCAACTTCCGGGATGCCTTTACCGATCAGAGTTTTTGCTTCGATCAGCTTGGGTTTTCCGTTGCGGGTTTTCTTCGCGTTGTCGATTGCATCGCGGATTTCGTCGAGATCGTGTCCGTCGATTTTGATAACATCCCAGCCCATCGCCTCGAACCGCTTGCAGGTGTCGGCGCTTTGTGTTCTCGCTGCCATCGCGTCGAGAGTGACGTCGTTGGAATCATAAATCAGGATCAGATTGTCGAGCTTGTTGTGTCCGGCAAAGGAGGCCGCTTCCGCAGCGACACCTTCCTGGAGACAGCCGTCTCCGGCGAGAGCGATCACCGCATTGTCGAAAATGGTGTGTTCCGGCGTATTAAATCTGGCTGCGGCCATTTTTGAAGACATGGCGTATCCGACAGCGTTGCCGATGCCCTGACCGAGAGGTCCGGTGGTAGCTTCTACACCTGGAGTTTCGTTGAATTCGGGGTGACCCGGAGTGGTGCTGTGCAGCTGACGGAAATTTTTCACCTGCTCCATCGGCAGATCGTAGCCCGAAAGATGCAGCCAGCCGTAGAGGAACATGCTGCCGTGACCGGCGGAAAGGATAAAACGGTCCCGGTTGAGCCATTTTGGTTCGTCGGGATTGTACGACAGCGAATTCCCGAACAGGATCGCGCCGATGTCGGCGGCACCCAGAGGCAGACCGAGGTGGCCTGAACTGCAGGCGTGGACAGCGTCGATGGCGATTCCCCGTGCTTCGTTCGCAGCGCGGGACAGTGATTCTTTATCCAAGTGGCTCATAAAATGTAAAATATGGCAAATTTTGCGCCATCCATCCCACAATTGTTTGGAATGTTCAAGTTTCGAGTCTGATTCAAGAGGGTACAGTCACTGATTGTACCCTGTTAAGTGCGGGATTGTACCCTGTTTGATCGAAACAAATTGATTTCCGGTCCTTCACACAAACACCGGTTTCTTCCAAATGGGAACGGTCTCTTTGATCCTCCGCAGATATTCCCGGCAAATCTCGAAGGCGGCGGCGCTGTGTTTCGTCTGCACCCGAATCAGAATAGACGCTTCGCCAACTGTGACTTCGCCGACACGATGATAAACCATCGCCCGGTGATCGGGAAACGCGATTGTCATGTCCGCTCCGATTTTTTCCAGTTCCTGGAGAGCCATGTCCTGGTAAAAGGTGTAGCGAATTGCTGAGATCTCCCGGTCGTCCTCCGTTTTGCGAACGACACCGTGAAAGCGAATGTCGGCTCCGTGGATGTCAGAGGAGTCAAGTCCTGCTTCGACTTTTGATACGGAATCCTTTCCGATTGAGCATGAAAAATGATCACTTGCCATAGGGGTATAGATGACCTTTTATCCAGCAATGAGCAAGAAAAGCGATTTCGGATTGATCGGTCTGGCTGTGATGGGCCAGAATCTGGTATTGAACGTCGAGAGCCGGGGCTTCCAGGTCTCCGTCTACAACCGTACAACGCAGACAATGAAAGATTTTGTCGCGGAACACCCCGGAAAGCAGCTGGTCGGTTGTGAATCGCTTCAGGATTTTATCGAAAGTCTGGAGCGCCCGCGCAAGATTATGATCATGGTGAAATCCACCGCGGGTCTGGATCACAATGACCGGGATGCGGTCGACGCGGTGATTGATTCGCTGGTTCCTTTGCTGGATCAGGGCGATCTGCTTATCGACGGCGGGAACACTTATTACATCCATTCCGATCGTCGGGCGAAAGATCTGGGCGAAAAGGGAATTCTTTTCATCGGAACCGGTGTTTCCGGCGGGGAAGAAGGTGCTCTCAAAGGCCCTGCGATTATGCCGGGTGGACCCAAAGCCAGCTGGGACATCGTCCAGCCCATTTTCGAAGCAATCGCTGCCAAGGTCGGCGATGAGCCCTGCGTAGCTCACATTGGTGAAGGCGGAGCCGGGCATTATGTAAAAATGGTTCACAACGGCATCGAATACGGGGACATGCAGTTGATCTGCGAGGCGTATCAAATTTTCAAAGCGGCGGGTTTCTCCAACGAGGAAATGGCCGAGGTGTTCGCGACCTGGAACTCAGGGGAACTGGAAAGCTACCTGATCCAAATCAGTTCGAAAATTTTTGAAGAAATCGATCAGGAAACCGGCGAACACATCATCGATCTGATTGTTGACCGGGCCGGACAGAAGGGCACCGGTCGCTGGACGGTTTTGAACTCAGTGGAAAACGCGATCGTTATTTCCACAATCAACGCCGCTGTAGAAGCGCGGGTTCTCTCCTCCCAAAAAGAGGAGCGTGTTGCTGCTTCCAAACATTTTGAGCGTCCTACACCAACGATTCAAATGGAGCGCCGCGAATTGGTTCAGAAAGTTCACGATGCGCTCTATGCCTCGAAGATTATCAGCTACGCACAGGGAATGGATCTCATCAAAACTGTGGGCGAGAAAAACGAATGGGGGCTCGACCTGGGTTCTATTTCGAAAATCTGGCGCGGCGGTTGTATTATCCGGGCCCGTTTCCTCAATCGTATTGCCGAAGCTTACGAACGTGACAGCGAGCTGACCAATCTGATGCTCGATCCTTTCTTTACTGAGATTCTGAATCGCACCCAGTCCAGCTGGCGCGAAGTAGTTGCTCTGGCTGTGCAAAATGCGATTCCGGTTCCGGCTTTCAGTGCCTCTCTCGGGTATTTTGACTCCTATCGTTCCGAGCGTCTGCCGGCCAACCTGCTTCAGGCGCAGCGTGATTTCTTCGGCGCACACACCTACGAAAGGGTGGATAAAGCTCCCGGAGAGATGTTTCACACCGATTGGCCGGATGTAATTGAGTAATTGTCACATTTTAATCTTGACTGGGGGGCTACAGGGGATGTACTCATCGACACGAT
The DNA here is from genome assembly GCA_029213025.1 of Verrucomicrobiales bacterium. Taxonomy (GTDB): domain Bacteria; phylum Verrucomicrobiota; class Verrucomicrobiia; order Verrucomicrobiales; family DEV007; genus Arctic95D-9. Next base: position 46,163 of record JARGOZ010000024.1, on the reverse strand, counting down.
GAAAATACCTGTGGTCCCGGTTTTGATATGTCTTTTCTGCTTCGCTAACTCTGTGGTAGTTGCGCAAGAGAAAGTATTAACAAAGCTTGAAGATTTGGTAGTACCGACATTGAGCTTTGCAAATACACCTTTGGTTGATGCATTGGCTTTTGTTCAAAAGAAATCGGTAGAGCTTGATCCCGAAAATACCGGAGTAAATGTAGTGATCCTTGAGCCGCAGTTGCGCAACAATCCGGTGACGCTACGACTGACGAATGCTTCGCTGAAGGATGTGATTCGCTATACCAGTATGTTGGGTGGTGCGCACATGAAGACTACCAGGTTCGCGGTGACGATTTCGAGTCCGGTGCCGGAAGACACCTCCGCCCAATCGAACACGGATGCGATTGAAGCCAAAATGAAGGAAATCGTACTCCCGGGAGTGGAATTTCATGATACTCCATTGATTGATGCGATTCAGTTCCTCACGGTCCAGGCGAGCAATCTGGATCCCACCGGCAACGGGGGAGTAAATATCGTCTATCGAGGTGACAGGGAGACCGACGGTCAGGTGCCTGTGACACTTCGTTTAGCCAGCATACCGATGTATGAAACGCTAAACTACACGGTTCAAATCGCCGGTCATTCCATGACGGTTGAACCCAATGCGATCGTGATTTCGAAAGACGACTAAGCGTTCAGAAACCGAGAACCCTCGTCATCTGATCTTCGGTGAGGGGCACTACCGAGCGCGTAGCGTGGTCTTTTCCGTGGGCATATTCGAGGAATTTTTCCCGCGCCTGTTGATCGGGAAAATCGAAGCCTATCAAAGCGCGCCCGACCCGTTCCCCTGAATACTGGTAGTTGAAGTAAACGAAATCCGACAAGGCGGAAGCGCCCTCAAGAAACGCAGCGAGTGCGCCGGCTCTTTCGGAAAACTCTACCTGAAGAAAGAGAGGCACATGCAGTAGCGCGGGGTCGTAGCGGATCGCCCGGAATTCGATGTCGGGTTCGCCGGTAACATCTTCAAATCGAAGCCCCCGCTTTTCCCAACCCTTTTCCAGCTCCGTAAAAGACTCCTCTTTTGAATCGAACCCAATCACCGGCCAGGCTTTTTCCGGGGAAACTTTGCCGTATTGAAATTCAACGATGCTGGCTTTGGTTCGCAGTTCGTGGAGGAGCTGAAAGAGTGTTCCGGGGCGCTCCATTATTTCGAACCTGAGATATCTCCGTCGGGACGAACCGATCCGGGCGGCACGGACGACTCGCTGCAGCTGGGCGAAGTCCATGTTCGAGCCGCAGATGATTGTCAGTATATTCTTGTGTCGGGGGAGGTGGTCCCGGTGGGTCAGCCAGCCGGCGAGCCCCATGGCACCGGCAGGTTCGGGGATGATTCTTTTGCGTTCCCATAGAAACTGCATCGCCGCGCAAACCTCTTCATTGGAAACTGTGAGAAATTTGTCGATCAGTTGATTGCACATTTCGAAAGTTTTGGCACCCGCTTTGGCTACGGCAGTGCCATCGCAAAACACATCGACACGGGGAAGCGTGACCGGTTCACCGGCTTCGACTGCCGCGGCCATTGACGCCTGATCTTTGCCTTCCACCCCGTAGATCGTGATGTCCGGATAGTAGGTTTTCAACCAGGCGGCGACTCCTGCCGCCATACCGCCACCGCCGATCTGGAGAAAGGCGGCATCAAACGGGCCTTCGCCACTCATCACCACTTCGTCGGCAATGGTTCCCTGTCCACCCATCACGGCGTAGTCATCGAAGGCGTGGACCATTACGTAGCCTTCCTTCTCCGCGCACTCTTTGGCTGCTTCCACGGCGTCATCATAGCGGTCTCCGATGAGGTCAATCGTCACCGCATCCCCGCCGAGTCGGCGCACAGCGTCCTGTTTCATTTGCGGGGTATTCAGGGGCATGAAAATTTTTGCTTTGATCTTGCCTCCGAATTTGGCAGCGGCGATGGCGACGCCCTGAGCGTGATTTCCTGCCGACGCAGCGACGACTCCTTTCGCGGAATCCTGATCCAGCTGTGCCATTTTGTTGTAAGCTCCCCGCCATTTGTAGGCATGCATCGGGGAAAGGTCTTCGCGCTTCAAATACAGAGTTGTATCATCGTCGATCAACAATTTCTCCAGCGGAGTTGGTTTTCCTACCTCGTAGACACGTCCCCGGGCCATGAGGATTTCGTGCCGCAAATTGGCAAGCGGGTCGCTATGGGATTCAGGTGTTTTCAAGTAGAGATTCATCCGCCCTCCCGGGCCGCTTCGCAATCTCCAATTGCAAACTTACATCCCGCCGCGGGGAAGTTTTCTCACCGCCGCCCGCGCAATGGTCATGCCGATTCCATCTGCCGAAGGCGGGGCTGGAAAAGGCGGAGCGGTTGGGTAGCAGCAGGTGGACTGCGATGAGCAGCTCGCTGTGTTCGATGAATCGGAGCGGCTTACCCACACGGTTTTTCCGCTTTCCAGATCCAGCGCCTTGAAGCGCGCGGCCACTTTTCTTTTGGATCTCGATGTCGTGGTGTAGGTAGAACCCTGATGCCGGTGCCCGATGATCTTGCCGCAGTCGTCGACAATGTCTTCGGTTCGTTCCTCGCAGGTTTTGTCGACATCGTGTGAGACACAATTTTCGGTTACCTCGGTGAGCACGAGAAAGCGAATCCCTTTTTGTTTGGCAGCGGAACGGATGGAATGGGAAATACCGTCTTCTGCAATTCCACCTGTGCGGTGGATAATGTTCGGCCCGGAGAAATGGCTTACGGTGATGTAGTTCCGCTTATTGGTGATCGCCCGGGTCAGTTGATTGCGCATCGCTTCCGCTTCATGAGATCGTAACGGTTCGCCGCCGATTTGCACAACCGGACCGACGGCCATTTTTTCCCCGGATATGGTATTTCCGTTGAAATAAGCGTCGGCCATTTCCACCTTCGCGGTGGCGCAACTCGACACAAATACAGCAACAGCTAGAAGGCTGACACATGACAGCCCGGACAGAAATTTATCCCCCAATACGATTCCCATGTCATCTTGACGAGCGAATCCCGGGGTGATTCGATTTTCTTAGAGAAAAGTCACAATAAATTTTTGTTTTCTTTGTAGAGGGGGATCGGCAGCTCAGGAAATCACTTCGTCCGGGATCATTGAGAGTTCTTTCTGAAGCGATTCTGCGATCCCGCCGATGTTTTCTTTGTGGAAAATCGAAATATGATTCCCCGGAACATCTACGGTTTTGATTTCTCCGGTAACAACCTCGCCCCACTCGTAGTCTACGTCGCGCTCGAATTTATCATTGCCTTCGATCGCGCGGAACAGAGTCAAGTTGCCGGAGTAGATTCCGGGCGTGTAATTTACCATAGCTTCCTCGTAGGCGTTCCTTACCTGAACCTGACGAAGCCAGCCGGTTTTTTCCGCCGTTGGCAAAGCCCTTGCGACCACTCCCTCCGTGCCGAAACGAAGTCGATAACCTAGACCGGTGCCGACACGTTTGCCTAGTCTTGCTGCTTTCCTCAAGGCGTTTGAATCGGCGGCAACCGGATCGTTCCAGTTCGTGGCGACCCTCTCAGTCAGGCTTAATCGGCGAACTTCAGCCGCCGGGTTTTCTGTATCAATCAAACCGAGAAACCCAACATCGATATTCTTCTCACTGAGTTGACAGGCCATTTCATAGGCGACAACCCCACCGAAAGAGTAACCGCACAGATGCACCGGACCTGCTGCATGAATCTTGAGCAACTCGTCCACATACCGGGCGGCTGTTTCCTCAACTGACATTTTAGAAATGGGACCGCCGGTTGTTAAAACCGAAGCTTCAAATGCGTAAAAGGGGCGGTCTTTTTTGAGCAGTTTGGAAAGGTTTCTATAGAAGAATACCCCTCCGTCTCCTCCATGTACTCCAAACAGTGGTGGCAGGTCCCCTTGCGGCTGTAGCGACACGGTATGTTCAGCTACGGCTGGACTCTTCGGGGTTTCCTGTTGCGTCGGTATCGCTGTCGTAATTTCCGCCGTTCGGAGGTCCAGTTCGCGAGCCAAAGAACGAACGGTGGACGCATCGAACAGCAGGGAAAGAGGTAGAGATAAGCCAAATTCTTTCTGGATCCGGCCAAACAATTTCATCCCGAGAAGAGAGTGGCCGCCGAGGTCAAAGAAATTGTCATCGCGATGAATATCGCGGCTTTTCAATACATCTTTCCATATCGAGATAAGACGCTTTTCCGTTTCCGTTGGAGAGCCGGAAGTTTGTTTGCTGCTAGTCGATGAACTGTGGTGCGCCCTGGACAGTGCATCGGTGTCGATCTTGCCGTTGGCAGTGACAGGTAGTTCATCCAGCACGATACAGGTTCCCGGAACCATGTAGGAAGGCAGGACTTCGCTAAGCGATCTTTTTAACTCATCCGGATCGGGACTTTTGCCATTCATTGGTGAGACATAGGCTACCAGAGATTTGTCACCGGCTCGTTCCCCTTCCGGGATCACTTTACACTGTCCGACAAGGGGATTTTTCGCGATTTGAGATTCGATTTCCCCCGGTTCAACCCGGAACCCGCGGATTTTTATCTGGCGGTCTATCCGTCCGAGAAATTCGACCACTCCATCAGTCCTGAAACGGGCCAGGTCGCCGGTTCGATACAGGCGGGTCGGTTTATCTGCACCGACATCGGCGAAGATAAATTTCTCTTCGGTTAATTCCGGTGCATTCAGATATTCGATGGCCAGGCCATCTCCACCGCAGCACAACTCGCCCGGTATGCCGGGAGGAACCGGTTTGCCTTTTGCATCGAGAATCCATACCGTCGTATTGGACACCGGCTTGCCGACAGGCAGAGTGGGGCGATGAAGGTCATTACGGGTAATGGTATGGCAGCAGGTAAAAGTCGTGTTTTCCGTGGGGCCGTAACCGTTTATTAACGTAAGGTTCGGATACTTTTTCATAATAACCGAAGCGTGTCGTACCGGAACCACATCCCCACCGGTTAATACTTGTTGAACTTTTTTGAAGGCGCCGATGTTTTCCTCTACCATCAGTTGAAATAGACCGCTGGTGAGCCACAAGGTAGTCACCTTCATTTTTCTGATAGCGGTAGCCAGAGCGTCGAGCGTTTGAGGGCCCGGCTTTGGAAGGGCCAGAGTGCCTCCATTGAGAAGAGCTCCGAAAATTTCGAATGTAGATGCATCAAAGCAAATACTCGATGCCTGCAGAATGGTTTGTTCCGGTCCCAGATTGCAATAGTTGGTATTTTTAACCAGTCTGACTATGCCCCGGTGCGGAACCACTACACCTTTGGGGGTTCCTGTCGACCCGGATGTGTAGATGATACAAGCCGGGGTTGTAGCTGGATTTCTACCGGAGAAGGCTGAAAGCTTAGTTCGCGGGGCTTCACTTTTTCCTGCGTCTTCAATTTGTACGATCGAATCAATGTTGTCTGAAATTCGAGCTGCGAGCGATTGTTGCGTTACCACAGTGACAACCATGGAGTCTTTAACCATGTAGTCGATTCGGTCTGAAGGATACTCCGGATCAAGAGGTACATATACTGCGCCAAGTTTCAGAATAGCAAAAATGGAGGCAATTCTTTCCGGGCTCTGTTCGAGAAATAAACCTACCCGATCATCTTTGCCAACTCCGACAATAGACAATTGGTGCGCGACGCGGTCGATCAGAGTGCTAAACTCTTCGTAGGTCAGCGAGCCGTCTTCGGAAGTAATCGCTGTGGCATCCGGGTGTTCGATTGCTATGTTATCAAAGACTTCTCCGATTGTCTCTTTCCACGGGTAGGGGCTCGAGGTCCTGTTCCATGACCGAATCTCTTCAAGAGTCCCGGATGATATCGATGAGGTAACATCGGCAATAGACACATCGGGATTCTGAACGATTTGATCGAGAATCTCGCTGTAGAGATTCAGCCACAGGCGTGCCGTTTCTCTACTGAAAAGGCCAGTCTGATAATTCAGATCCAGTTCGAGAGCGTTATCGTGTTCCAGCGTGTTGAGAAACAGGGGATTGTGGGAAAATTTTCTGGTGACGTCCTCAATCTGAGTTTCGAGCCACGGGAATTCCTCGTATCCGTCCATTCTCTCGAGGTTGAAAACGGCTTCCGCAACGGGACGTTTTGATCCTGGTAGTTTCTTAATAAGACGACCCCAGGTGTAGTCACGATGTTCCATCGCATCGAGCAAATTTTCCTGAGTTTGTCCGAGGAAATCTCTTACTGAACGGGAAGTATCAATCTGACAGGGGAAGGGTAGAAAATTTACACAGTGCCCTACCAGATTTTCATTTCCCTGGTCATCATTTTGCCCAGCGACCGGGAAAACCGTCATCAGCCGGTCCTGCCGGGCGATGCGGCTCAGTAAAATCTGATAGGCACCCATCAATACAGAGAACAAAGTTGTCCCGGATTGTCCGGCTACACTTTTCAGGCTGCGCATGGTGTCGCCATCAATAATAGCGCAAACCGAATCACTTTTGTGGGAGGGGGTGCCAGTACCGTCGTGTGGCAAATCGAGTGGAGGAACCGCAGTGGAAAACCGGGACAACCAGTATTTTTCACTTTCTCCCCCTTCGCGACATTTCTCGATTACCGATTCCTGTTGCGCGAACGCCCCGAACTGAGGAGCGGGTGGAAACGCCGCCTTTTCTCCATTGAGACGGGCCGCATAAGACTGGCTGATCTCATCCACCACAATGTTGAAACTCCAGCCATCGCAGACCAGGTGGTGAGCGTTTAGAATTAATTCGTTATGATTTTCCGAATGGGTAAGGAGTTCAGCCCGGAAAAGCGGTCCTTTTTCCAGGTCAAACTTCGTATTCTGATGATTTTCGAGAGCCTCGGCGATAGTTGAATCGGAGAATTCGAGGTCGATTTCGAGATGATCCTTAATTCTGAATCCGGTACCGTCGCTGAGGAAAGTGGCCCGCAGACCTTCGTGCCGGTTGACGACATCCTGAATGGCTTGTTGAAGAGCGGGTATGTTTAAATCGCCCTCAAAAGAAAGTTTCACTACTTCGTTGAAGCACAGTGTGCCGTCGTCGCTCGCCTGCGAAGCAAGCCAGATCTCGGCAAGAGGTTCAGTCATCGGGTAGGTTTCCGGTTCTGATGATGTAGCGCCTTTGGTTAAAACCCGAGGCGGGCCGGTAAGTGTTTTTCGAATCGAAGAGTCAATCTTTTCTCCGGGAAAAAATCCGGCCTGCTGCATTTCTGACACCGACTCACGAAAGGCATCTATAGTATAATCTATATCTGCATCGGTATGCGCTGTTGTGATGTAGGAAGGGAACCCTTCGAGCAGAAAGATACCTTTGCTGCGCAGATGGAAGAAGAGAAGATTGGCATACTTGTTATTATCGATGTGCCGGATAAACATCAGGGAACCAAAATTCGGCATCTCAAACGGAATGTCGTTCTCCCGGAAAAGTTGATTAACCGCTCCAGTCAGGCGGTCCGCTTTGGCGTTCAGGTTTGTCCACAAATCAGAACCCTGTTCCCTCAGGTGCAGGAGCATTTGTTTCATCGCCACCATCGCAAGAGGATGACGTACAAAGGTGCCGGCGAAAAAGGTTACTCCCTGTTCCGGGAAGGAATCATCACCATACTGCCACTGTCCACCGTCGAAGGTGTCCATATACTTTGCTTTGCCGGCAACTACACCAATAGGCATTCCGCCTCCGCAGACTTTACCATAGGTGGCGAGGTCGGCTTCCACTCCGAAAAAGCCCTGGGCACCGTGGGGGCCGGCCCGGAATCCGGTAATCACTTCGTCGAATACAAAAGCGGTGCCTGAATCAGCGGTGATCTTGCGAAGCTCATGAATAAATTCTTTGGGTTGAAACTCCGGCCGGCGGCTCTGCACAGGTTCAACGATTACAGCGGCGAGTTCGTGCGCCCGGTTGCGGATGACTTGAAGAGATTCTTCCGTGCCGTAGGGAAGGACTATCACGTCTTCCACGGCGCGGTTGGGAATTCCGGGCGCGACCGGCATGGAACGAAGTTTATCTCCGGACCCGACGCCGCGAACCAGTACTTCATCAAAATTTCCATGGTAGTCTTTCGCGAACACTACGATTTTGTCCCGGCCGGTGACGGTGCGGGTGAGTCTCATTGCGGCCTGGACGGCTTCAGAGCCGGTGTTTACAAAACTGGCTCTTTCATTTCCTGTGACTTCGCAAAACAGTTTCGCCGCCTCCATCGCGGTTCTGCACTGCGGGCCGACTTCGACTCCGCGGTCAAGCTGCTCGTGCAGGGCCTGAGTGAGAAAGTCCGGACTGTGGCCGAGGAAGCCCGGGCCGAAGCCATTGAGTAGATCGATGTATTCATTACCGTCGATGTCGACCAGACGAGAGCCTTTGGATTTCTCTACTACAATCTGGTAGATCATCTCTTTCCAGAGACGGTTGAATCCGGATACAGTTCTCGGATCGGCAAACCACTGGCGATACTCTTCAGTGAGGCTTTTTGAGGTCTTGGTTTTTGAGGTATAGTTTTTTACCAAAGCTTCAAGGTGATTCTTTTGTTTTTCTGTCAGGCTGTCATCAACGTCGCGATTGATTGTTGTGGAAGGCGCGGAGGATTCTCCGGCGGCAGTAGCAACGATCGGTTTCTGTGGCGTAGGAGCAGGTGTTGGTGTGAAAGGGCTCGATATCTGCGGCACACGTGCACCGGGAGCGGAGCCGAGGAGCGCCAATTGTTGGCGCATAATATCCATCTGCTGTTGGATTAGATTTTCAATCGCGGAACTACCAACTGCAGGTGCGGGTTGAAAGCCGGTTACCACCGGGGCTGGTGCGTGCACCGGTGCGGGTGGTTGCTCTACTACCTGTTCCTGGCGAAATTCTTCGGCAGGCAGAGTTTCGTCGAGATGCTCGACCATGGCATCAATCGTGGAAAAATCGGTCATCAGTTGCCGCATCTTTACTTCGGTTCCAAACCCGTCCTGAAAAGCTTTGCTGACCTGGGTTAACAGTAGAGAATCGAATCCAAGTTCCAGGAATGTGGCGTTGCCAATCAAATCTTCGGTCGGTATACCGGACAGATTGGTCAGAATTTCGCGAACCCGGTTGGCTATTTCAGAATTTCGCGATGCGGTAGTGGTTTTCATTGGTGGTTTCAAGGGGGCTGCAGCTTGATTGTACCCTGTTGAATGGGTGATTGTACCCTGTTGTGTCAAATAGTACCCTGTACAGTCCGTGACTGTACCCAGTTGAATCGGGGCGGCGGGAGTGGGGTCTACCCAGTGGCGCTTTTTCTCAAAGGCATAGCCGGGGAGAACTGCCCGTTTCCGGTATTCGTCGGTAAAATAGTTATCCCAGTCGATTTCAACACCTTCGCACCACAACGCGCCGAGCGAGCGAAGGAGGCAAATGTGGTCGCTGTCGTCATCCTTTGGGTGGCGACAGCTGGGAAGAACGAGATGGCTGTCCTCGCGCTTTAGAGTTTGTGCAGCGAGTCCGGTTAGGGTTTGGCCCGGGCCCGTTTCGATAAAGATTTGCCCACTGGCTTCTGCCCCCAGAACTTCCATCGCATCTGAGAATCGAACCGTCTTGCGAAGGTGGTTGGCCCAGTAAGAAGTATCCACAGCGTTTTCGTAAAACATCCAGGCGCCGGTAACGCTGGACATGATCGGGATTTGCGGAGTCCGGAGAGTGACTTCTGCAAATGCCTTCTCGAACTCCGGGATAACAGAATCCATCATCCTCGAATGAAAGGCGTGGGAGGTATGTAGTGGCCGGGCGATTATGTCATCCCCGGCAAGCTGAGCCGCAAAGGTAGAGATTTCAGCTTCCGGTCCGGCGACTACACATAGCGTTTTGCCATTTACGGCGGCGAGATCCAGCGTATCCGGCATCCGCGCCATGAGGTCTTTTTCGGCCAGTCGCACCGACAGCATTTTCCCTGCAGGAAGGCGGCTCATTAGTGCGCCCCGTTTCGCAACTACAGAAATGGCGTCTTCCAGAGAAAATACACCCGAGTGACAGGCTGCGACAAATTCGCCCACGCTGTGCCCGATCATGGCTTTCGGGGTTATCCCCCAGTGGATCCACAGATCGGCGATGGCGTATTCGATCATGAATATCGCCGGCTGCGCGTATTTGGTATCGGTCAGCTTTTCGCTGTTCTCCGAGAAAAGTATATCAAGCAGGCTTTCGCCGTCGAGCAGCGGTTTTGCGATTTCGTTACATCGATCTACAACTGTACGGAAGTGTGGTTCCGAGTCGTAAATAGATTTTGCCATATTGAGATGCTGGGCACCCTGGCCTGGAAAAAGGAAGTGAATCGGTGCATTGCCCCGCTCTGCTTTTGCATTTGTTCCGTTTCCTTTCAGGGCCGACAGGTCTGATCCTGCAGCTGCGCGGCGGCAGGGTAAGTGACTGCGGCCCTTTATCAGCGTCCAGGATATATCAGCTACCGGGGCGGAAGACTCAAAGCTGGCGAGCCGGTCCGCGGTCGCATTCAGAGAGGACTCGGATTTTGCGGAAATAAGAATGAGATGATTGGTCCGGGGGGACGGGCCGGAAGGTTTTGAAAGCGGTGCTTCTTCGAGCACAAGGTGGGCATTGGTTCCACCTACCCCGTAGCTGCTAACTCCCGCCCGCCGGGGTCCCTCTGTGGTCCATGGCTCAAGTTTTGCCAGGGGATAAAAAGGACTGTTTTCAAAATCAATACTCGGATTGGCGCTCTGGAAATGAAGTAGCTGCGGCATGGTCTTCTTTTCCAGAGAAAGCGCAGCTTTTATCAGACCGCAGACACCCGACGCGACGTCGAGATGGCCAATATAGGTTTTCAGAGAACCCAGGGCGCAGAATTGATTCTCTTTCACTCCGGCATCCCTGAAGGCTTTACTCAGACCGTTGAATTCAATCGGGTCGCCCAGAGGGGTACCGGTGCCGTGGGCTTCAATCATGGAAACCGTGCGGGGATCGATCCCGGCGTTTTCCCAGGCCATTCTTATGGCTTCGGACTGGCCTTCGATACTGGGCGCAGCATAACTGTTTTTCGTGGAGCCGTCGTTGTTCATTCCGGTGCCCCGAATGACAGCGTGAATGTGATTGCCATCTTCCAGCGCTTTGCTGAGCCGCTTCAGCATTACCACTCCGGCCCCGTTGCCGAACACCGTGCCAGAGCCTTTTTCATCGAAGACCCGGCAATGACCATCAGCGGAATTTATGCCCTGCTCGGTATGAAAGTACCCCCTCTTATGTGGCAGGGTGATGGCTACACCGCCGGCGAGTGCAGCATCGCACTGACCGTCGCGGATTGATCGACAGGCCTCCGCTACAGCTACGAGCGAAGTGGAGCAGGCGGAGCCGACGCTGACAGCCGGGCCGCGCAGATTCATTTTGAAGGCGACTCGTGTCGCGAGGTAGTCTTTATCATTGCCAAGCTCGGTCTGGAGCGAGCCGACGCGGATTTGCCGAATCGTATCATCGAGAAAGGTGCGATCGGTACAGAGATTTGCGAGGAGGTAGGAATCGATGTAGGCCCCGGCGTATACGCCGATTCGGTCACTATGTGTTCCATCCGGGCGATGACCGGCCCGTTCCATCGCTTCCCAGGCGAGTTCGAGAAAAATTCGCTGCTGGGGATCCATGATTTTTGCGTCCTTAGGCAGGATCCCGAAAAACGCCGCATCGAATTTGTCGATATCTTCGACGATACCTTTGGCGGGAACGTAGTTGGGCTGATCGAATTCTTCGGGAAAATCGAGTTCGTCTTTTTCGAAGCGGGAAATTGATTCCCGACCGTTGACTAGATTATCCCAGAATTGCTCCGGAGAATTCGCCCCGGGCACTCTGAGAGCCATACCTACAATCGCCACGGGTTCCTCGTTTTTTTGTAATTGGCTCATGAACTGGTAGCTACCAACTTGATAAAGTTAGCAAAATTGAGGCTATTATATGACAATTATGGAAATCGTCAAAGGTTGGCCCCGTGGATTTTATAATATTTTTCGACTAATTATAAAAACAATCACAGGGCACTGCAACGAAAGAAAGCGGCGGTAGCCGGGCGGAGGCTTTTCCTGATAGTCGGTTGAGGGCAGGCTTGTAGCCTTCCTCCAGGAATACCCCGGGGATTTATTACTGCGAAGAGATGGGGAAGATGCGGGGATTTTTGGGGGGAGGGACGGCTTACTTAATTTTCAAGCAAACTACGTTCTCCTGACCGCGCATGACGAGGTGGCCGTTGCTCAGAGCCATCGGCGACCAGTATTTGAAGTCAGGAATTTTGATATTTGCGCGTCCTTTCTGCCTGGCAATTTGGTCATCAACTTCCGCTTTTTTCCCGAATACATCGGCAAAAGCCACTTCTTTGTAGCCTTCCGGCGAGGGCTCAACCACCCGCAAGTAGCCTGTTTCACCGTCCTGGATCAGAAGTTTACCATCGGCGTAGATCATATTGCCGCGACCCATAAACGGATCATTTCCTGTGTTCCATACAATGTTGCCTTCAAAGTCCATGCAGGCCAGTCCGCCGGTCTCGCGTTTTTCGCCTTTGTGATTGGAATTTTCATTCGCGAGGAAATAAATGTGGTCGCCGATAACGAAGGGAGGATGCATCTGGGTTCCCTGGGTGATGTCGAAGACTTTGGAAACTTCCCATTTATCATTCACCCGGATCATGCAGGAGCCGTTGTCGTAGCCTCCGGTCAGGTAGACGAGATCTTCGGTAACTTTCGTTGGGAAAGGGATGGGGATCTTGTTGAAGTAAACATCCGTTTTCCAGAGAACTTTCCCGGTATCCGGAGCTACGCTGATGGTGGTTCCCGCATCAGTGCCGTTGGTGGCGACAAAAACAGCCTGCTCAACGCCGTGGAGAGTAAGAAGAGTCGGATTGGAATGGGAGTTGCCGAAGCCTTCGGTCTTCCACATCTCTTTTCCGGTGTCTTTATTGAAACCCACCAGCCCGGCGTCTTCACTCATAGCCGGGACAATGATCGTGTCGCCGGATAGAACCGGGCTCTGAGCCCAGCCCCATTTGGGAGGTTCGGCACCGTATTTGTCCTGGATCGCTACGACCCAGTCCGCCTCGTGGGTTTTGCGGTTAACCCGGTGAACCTGACCAAATCCTCCGATAAAATAAACCGCATCATCGGTGACAAGCGGGACGCCACGGGAGCCGGGGTGAGGTAATTTGCCGGCGTTTTCGTAGGAATAATGCCATTTTTCAGAGCCGTCCTGCAAATTCAGGCAAATCAGTTTGTCGGTTTCACCCGGTTCACGGTCGATCAGAAATACTTCATTATCGACGATGGCTGCTCCGCCGAAACCCTCGTTAAAAGTCCTCTTCCAAAGAACTTCGGGGCCATCCTCCCAATCCGTCAGATTCAATCCGGTCTCTGATGAAACTCCGTTTAAGTTGGGGCCCTGGAAATTTGGCCAGTTTTCAGCCCGGGCGGCGGTAAAAGCTGAGATAGCGGCAAAGGAAAGGATCAAGTGTCTCATTAGCGGAAATGGATATCCGTCCCGGCCCTTTTTCAATAGCGAATTGACGGCTGACTGAGAGAAACATTACGCGCTGAAATTTTCCGGCTTACGCGAAGCGGGGCTTGTCGGGGTTGCAAGCGATTCTTAAGTTCCCTGTTATGGAATTTCGAATCATTGCCGCGATTTTGTCATTGTGCCCTTTAGTCTGGAGTCAGGAGGCAAACGTTGTTACGGAGAAAATCGATCTGTTAGCCGATCCGAAATTCAGTGACTTCACCGTTCATCTCAATGCGAAGCGGTCTTTGACGGATCAGAGAGATGAAGTTTGGAATCTCAAAGAGGGTGAACTTCATGCCACCGGAAAAGGCTGGGGCTATCTGCGGACCAATGAGGAATACCGGGACTACCATCTCGTTTTGGAATACCAATGGGCGGAGAGAACCTACGGCAACCGCGCTGACCGTGCCCGGGATGGCGGCGTGCTGGTCCATGGCTACGGCGAGGACGGAGCTTTTGCGGATATGTTCCTCAGTGCATTTCAAGCGCAATTGATCGAGGGTGGCACCGGGGATTTGATTGCACTCGCGGCGAGGGATGCGTCAAAGAAAACCGCGCCGACAACCATGACGGCGCATGTGAAGAAAGATCGTGACGGCGAGCCGGTATGGAATCCCCAGGGTGCTCCGGAGACGTTTCCCGCTGAAAATTCGATGGTAGGCAGGGTAAACTGGAAAGACCGCGACCCGGACTGGCGGGATGTGAAAGGATACCGGGGCGCGAACGATATCGAAAATCCTCCGGGGGAATGGAACCGGTTGGAAGTGATATGTAAAGCCGACCGGATTCAAATTCGGGTTAACGGTGTGGTAGTGAATGAAGCTTATGATGTCTCACCGTCTGCCGGATATGTATGCCTCCAGTCCGAGTATGCAGAAATGCGGATTCGCCGCTGGGAACTGTGGCCGATTGACCAGTTTACAGAAGTATGGAAAGAAGAGTTCCGCTCAACCGATACAGGTTATCGAACGGATGGAGAAAGTATACTTCCGCGTCGTTTCCCGTTGAGTCCCGCCGAGTCGAAAAAGGCATGGCATGTCGCGCCGGGCTATGAGATGCAACTGGTCGCTTCCGAACCTGTAGTTTGCGATCCGGTAGATGTGGTATGGGATGAAAAGGGGCAAATGTTTGTTGCCGAGATGGGGGATTATCCCTTGCCCGCCGGCGAGGGTGGTTTTCTTTCGCGGATACGACTTCTCTCGGATGAAAATGGTGATGGAATTATGGATAAAGCCGTCACATGGGCGGGGGATTTGGACCACGTGCAGGGGCTGCTACCGATGGACGGAGGCCTGGTGGCAACAACACGCACGGCCATCCTGTTCCTCAAAGACACCGATGGTGACGGCGTTGCCGACGTGCGCCGAAAGCTGTTTGAACAAAATGCGCCGCGTCACAACCAGCTACAGGTCTCTTCGCCGAGATGGGGGCTTGATAATGCGATCTATTTTAATAACGGTCTCGATTTAAATGAGATTTATCCGGTTGATGCGCCCGATGATAAAATCAATGCGAAAAGCCGCAATCTCCGATATGACCCCTACAACAATACACTGACTGCAATAGGTGGTAGAGGGCAGTTCGGCGCAACGGTCGATAACTGGAATCATCGCTTTTTCTCCACCAATCGGAATCCGTTGATATTTGCTGTCATGTCGCTTGATGCCGCATCACGAAATCCTTTTGCGGCAATCACGCAAGTGCAGGAGGATATAGAGGAGGCAGGTGCGAAGCTTCGTCCGGTAAAGTTGAGTCACACTACTTCGGTAGCTCATGCGGGAACCTATACCGCTGCCTGTGGGACGGGTTTGTATCGGGGCAATCTTATGCCCAATCTGGCGGGGAATCTCTTTGTGTGTGATCCTACTGCCCAGGTGGTGACCTGTGCCGAATTGATTCCGGCGGGCGCGAGCTTTTCGGTGAAACGAAAAGCAGGTAAACACGAGTTTCTCGCATCCGGTGATGACTGGGCAAGGCCGGTAAACATTTGCAACGGACCGGACGGTGCTCTCTATATATGTGATATGTATCGAAGATTTATCGATCATGCCCGGTTCTTTCCGGAGGAGTTTGCGAAGTCCAACTATATGAGAGCCGGTTTGGATCACGGCAGGATTTGGCGGCTGGTTCCCAAAGGACTGAAAGGGAAAGCCGCAGAACCACTTCCTGATTCGACTTCCGGTCTGGTCGGTTTGCTGGAAAGTGAAAACGGCTGGCACCGGGTGCATGCGCATCGCCTGTTGATGGAGCGGGGGGAAACTGAAGGCGTGAACGATCTGTTGGTTCATACCGATTTTCCCGAAGCCTTCGCTCATGCAATGTGGATTTTGCAGGGGCAGAACGAACTCGGCAAAAAAGAGATCAATCTCGCTTTGAAAAATCGTTCCAATGGCGTCGTGGAAAATGCTCTGCAGCTCATCGAGGCAGAGCCATACAGGAAAGTGTTACTCGAATTGGCGAAGTCTCAGCGGGATAGGGCGTCATTCCTTGCAGTTCTTAAACTGGGTGAATTAGAGGGGGTAGAAATTACCGGGGCATTTACGGATATTCTGTATAACACCCCGGCGCGAAAGGATCCGTGGATGCGAAAGGCGGTTCTGAGCGGATCGAAGGACCGGACCGGAGCCATTCTTGCGGAAATGCTAAAGCGCTACCGCACCGGTTTGCAGGTTGATGCCGATTCGTGGGATAATGGGTCTTTTATCGAAATGGTTAAAGAATTTGCGACTGTGGTAGCTGCGCGGGGCGATGCGGCGGAGCTGGATCAGGTGCTTGCCCAGTTGAAAAAATACGAAGGCAAGCCCCTGCCGGTGAGCTTTGCCCTGGCGGAAGGTCTTTCCACCGGTTTGCGCAGGAGCCGTTTGAAGCAGAAAACTCTCGCCGCTTTGATTTCTTCGCCGCCGGAAAGTTTGAAGCAATACTCGGCCGTGTTACAGGATCTGGTAGACCGTTCCGGGGAAATTGTAGTCGATCGTTCCAGGTCCAATGAAGTGCGTCTTGCTGCTCTGCCGCTGGCGGCTCAGCAGGGCCAGGATGCCACACTTTCGATCGTGGAAAAACTGATCGAACAATCTGAGCCGGTAGAGATTCAGCAGGCTGCCTGTCAGGCTTTGACCCGGTTTAAGCGGGAGGATGTGGCGGAATTCTTTTTCGCTCGCTGGGACGGGCTGGCTCCCACTCCCCGGAGAGAGGCGCTAAACCTGATCGCGACAAATTCCCGCAGTGCGATTCTGTTGATGAAGAAAATGAAAGCCGGGGAAATTCCCGCCTCTATCATGCCGCCGATGCAGCGCTGGTCGTTCGGGCGTTCCAGCAATGAGGAGATCAAATCGCTGGCGACTGAGCTGTTCGGAAAGACTGATAACGACCGTGCGAAAGTGGTCGCTGATTATCAGAAAGCGATCAAAGGGCTGAAGGGGGATCCCGTGGCCGGAAAGCAGGTTTTCCAAAAAGGAACCTGCTTCACCTGTCACAAAAAGGGCGAAATGGGAGTCGATGTGGGGCCGTCCCTGGCGGATGTCAAAATCAAACCGGATGGAGCGCTTCTCACTGATATCCTCGACCCGAATCGTGCGGTGGAGGAGCGTTGGGCGGCTTATCAGATCGAGACAAAGAGTGGCCAAAACTATGCCGGTCTGGTCGCGGCTGAAACAGGCAATACCGTGGAGATTCGGGTTCCCGGCGGGCATTCCGAGACAATTCCCAGAGACCAGATTACAAAAACCACTTCTACCGGACTGTCTCTCATGCCGGTAGGTTTGGAAGCGGCGATTTCGAAACAGGAAATGGCTGACTTACTGGCCTTTTTGAAACAGTAAATTTCAATCGTTTCTTTCCCGTTCCGGAGGTTGCCTTTTTTCAGAGATCGCCCAGTTTTGGAGATGTCAGAATCAGAAGGCAACAGTTCTCCGGAGGGGGCTTCCGCCGCTCCGGGATGTTTTATTCTCGGGGCGATCATTACCGTATTTGGAGGACTCATCGTGCTCTATATCGTGGTGTTTTTTATCCAGACCAAAGCGATTGCGGATTTCACTGAAGACAGCCCGGCTGAAATTGCCCTTTTTTCGCCTGAAGATTCTCAGGTGGCTCAGTTGCGGGAAAAACTGGCTTTGGTGAAGTCGGCTACCGGCGGGGGACGAAGGGAGCGAGTTCTCTTTTCAAAAGACGATCTCAATACCCTGATCGCAACGGCATCTGATCTGGAGGACTTTCGTGGAACCACCCGGGTGGAGAGGATCAGTGACCGCGGGATCGAAGCGCGGATGACGCGCCCGATGAACCGGGCACCCCTCACCTCTATGCAACGCCATCTCAACGCAGTGTTCACTCTTCAGCCGGAGCTGCGGCGCAGGACCGTTGCGTTCCGGGTCAAAAATATCAGCCCGAGCCGGGGAACAATTCCGGAGCAGTTCATTAAAGTGACCGACACGATGAATCTCTTTCAGCTCGATCCGGAAAATCCCAATATTAAGCCCTACATCCCCAGGTTGAGCCGGATTTATACCGAAGCGGGAAATCTGGTAGTGGAGACGGGACCTCCGGCGAATGATCAGTCACCTCTTCCCGAATAACAGATGGACGGTAAATCCTGTTGTGCGCCGGGGGCGGGGCGGGATCAACCCCGACCGGGGGAAGTGGATACTGCGGCTATTCCGGTTTGTTCTCAACCCGGTTCGAAAGATGGCATGGTGGAAATTCCGGCCGGCTCTTTCCTGATGGGGGCGGAGGGACCGGAAACCTGGCAGGCTGACGGGGAAGGTCCGGTCAGGGAGGTAACTCTTGATTCATTCTGGATTGACCGGACCTGTGTTACCAATCGCCAGTTTGAAATTTTCGTCAACGAAACCGGTTACAAAACCGAAGCGGAAACCTTTGGCTGGTCGTTTGTTTCGCCAACCAAATCCCGAAAGCCCATCGAAAGCATGCGAAAATGGAAACCGTGATGGGGCTTTCCTGGTGGGTTCGGGTGGAAAACGCCGACTGGAGAAAGCCCGGCGGCCCCGGGACAAATATCCGCAAGCTTGCAGAACACCCGGTGGTACATGTCAGTTGGCACGATACCGTGGCTTATGCACACTGGGCGGGAAAAAGACTGCCGACCGAAGCCGAATGGGAATGCGCTGCGAGAGGCGGGCTCAAGCAGGCCCGCTACCCCTGGGGCGATGAACTCACCCCTGACGGTAAACACCGCTGCAACATATGGCAGGGATCATTTCCTGACAACGACACGGGAGCAGACGGTTATACCTCAACGGCGCCTGCAAAAAGCTTCCGGGCCAACCCATACGGGCTCTACAATTCGGCGGGAAATGTGTGGGAATGGGCCTGCGACTGGTTTGATCCCCGTTGGCATATTGCGGCCTCAAGAGAAAATCCACTGGGCCCGGAAACCGGAAGTGCCAAAGTAATTCGGGGAGGATCGTTTCTCTGCCACGAATCCTACTGCAACCGGTACCGGGTAGGTGCCAGGACCGGAAATACACCGGATTCATCGACCTGCCATACCGGGTTTCGCTGCGCTTTTTCATAAAAATTGCGTAAAAAGTGAGAAACTGGCGCAAAATCTGCTACGTTGCGAAAGTTACCCTTTCACTATTGGATTAAATCATAGACTGACTTATGCCAGAACAGAGATTCGATCAGCATCAGTCCTTGCAGCAGCAACAGACCATTGCTCCACAGATGCAGCAGAGCCTGCAACTGCTCCAGACCCCTACACTGGAATTGCGCCATTTGATCCAGCAGGAATTGAATGCCAATCCCACGCTTGAGGATGATACTCACGACGTTTCACTGGAGGAGGCATCGACACCGGACGAAGACGAGGAGTTTGACAAAGAGTTGGCGGAACTGTCCCAGCTGGATGAGGAGTGGCGCGAATACATGGCTCAGTCCCGCGTTTCGTCACCGAAGAGGGATGATGCGGACGAAAAGTATCAGTTCATGATGGATTCCATCATCGATCCGGTCACCCTGCAGGAACATCTCATGAATCAGCTGAGTTTCTCCCCGGTGAAAGGTGAGTTGCGTGAGACGGCGGAAATGCTGATCGGTAACATTGATGAAAACGGATTTCTCCAGGTCGATATCGAGGACCTCTGTTTTGATATGGGGATACCGATCGACCTGCTCGAAGATGCGCGGGGCATTATCCAGTCCTTCGATCCGGTCGGGGTGGGGGCGGAAGATCTCCGCGACTGCCTGCTTATTCAATTGGAACGCCTTGGTAAACATCACAGCCTTGAGTATCAAATTGTCGATCACTATCTCGAAGACCTCGCCAAAAAGCGGTATCCGCGGATTGCGAAAAAGTTGACCGTTACGCCGGAGGATATTTCCCGGGCCGCCGCGTTTATTTCCACTCTTGATCCTCGTCCCGGAAGTCGCTTTTCCTCGGATAATAACACCTATGTTGTGCCGGATGTGTCGGTCGAAAGAATCGGCGGCGAATGGGTTGTCGCGGTAAACGATGAACAGATCCCGCGCCTTCGGATCAGCAAATCCTACAAAGAATTGTTGGCGACCGACGACGGAAAGACCGCCCGAACTTACATCCGGGACAAGATTAAATCCGGTAAATTTCTGATTAAATGCATTCATCAGCGTCAGCAAACGATTCGTGGAATCGCCGAGCAGATTCTGAATCGCCAGCAGGAGTTTTTCGACAAGGGGCCATCAAAATTAAAGCCGATGAATATGGCTCAAATTGCCGATGCGATCGACGTTCACGAAACCACAGTGAGCCGAGCGGTGGCCGGTAAATATATTTCGACTCCCCACGGAGTGTTTGAAATGAAGTATTTCTTCACGACCGGTTACCAGAAAGAGGACGGACAAGTCACCAGTAACACAAGTGTCAAACAGACGCTCGCCGCCCTCATTGGGGGGGAGGACTCCAAAAAGCCTCTTAGCGATCAGGCTCTGGTCCAGAAGATGGAGGAAAAGGGCATCAAGATTGCGCGGCGCACCGTGGCGAAATACCGGGAAGAACTACATATTCTTCCGAGTCATATGCGGCGGTCGTATTGATCTGAAGTTAGGTAAATGTCAGGTATTTACTGACGTTCTGGTTCAACTTGTAGAGATGTCGGGAATTGACGCCCAACTGTGTGAGGCGTAGTCGTTTCTATGCAAGCAGTTTTGAACCGGGTTGTTCCTGTCATCCCGCTCGTTTTTGCGATTGTGATCGGGTATCTGCCTGTGGAAGGGCAATCCGGGGAAATTGATGACCTGATCGTCGCTCACTGTGTTGCCGACGGGGTTGCGATCCCGCGGAAAACAAATGATGCCATATTTTTGAGAAGGGTCTACCTGGATGCTATCGGAAGGATTCCCACCCTGGCTGAGAATCGCGAATTTATTTCGTCCACCGAGCCCGATAAGCGGGAGAAACTTATCGATGCCCTGTTGTCATCATCGGGCTATTCGAAACGCTGGTTCCATTTTTGGGCTGATTTGCTGCGAGTGAGTACCGAGTCGCAAGTCACTCGCAGTGGTATTGTTGGTTCCGCCTATATTGAGTGGATCCAGAACGCTCTCGAAGAAAATATTCCCTACGACCGAATGGTGCGCGATCTGATCGGGCGGCAGGGGAATATATGGGAGCCGGAAAATGCCGGAGCAGTAGGTTTCTATCTGCGGGACTTTGGTATGCCGTTGGAGCATTTCAGTATTTTGATGCAGGTCTTCGCAGGGACCCGGATGGAATGCGCTCAATGTCACAGCCACCCGTTTGACCGCTGGACTCAAATGGATTTTCACCATCTCGCAGCATTTACCTTTTCCGTGCGCGCTTCAAAGTATCCAAAAATTTATGAGGAGATCAAGGGCCCTGAGCGCAGCGCGGTGAACCGGATTACGATTCCGATGCGATTCGCTTCGGTGCACTCCCGTCCGTGGCCGTTGAAACTGCCGCATGATTACGCCTATAACGATGCGCAGCCCGGTGACATTGTAAAATCGAAGTTTGTTTTCGGTCCGGACACCGTTCATAGCTCCGCTGACGATTCGGGGGCGGAAACATTTTCCCGGTGGCTGACCGATCCCCGTCACCCGCGTTTTACCCGGGTCATTGTGAACCGGCTGTGGAAGGAACTGTTCGGAGCCCCTCTGGTTCCGCCGCCTCTTGACGATCTCCGGGGCGATACGGCGGCTTACCATCCCGAACTGGAGAATGCATTGATCGAATTGATGCGTGAGGGCGGATATGATTTGCGGGCTTTCCTGAAGGTGGTCATGAAGTCGGATGCCTACCAGCGGGTGGCGACGGCGGGAAATATAAATCCTAATGAGAAGCCGCATTTCGAATCACCCTGCCTGCGCCGGATGAGCGCTGAGCAAGTGTGGGATTCGCTGGTAACTTTGATCACCGACGACCCGGACCGCCCCAATTTGAGTCGGCGGGCGTACCGGATACGGTATCTTAACGATCTGCGGATAAGGGCGGAAAAGGTCTGCGGAAAGTCGCCGGATACGGTTCGCGCCTGGTTGCGCACCGAAGCCGGGAAAAAGTTCGCAGCTAACCCGCGAACGACATCCTGCCCGGAGGCTGATGCCTTGATGCAAGAGTTGAAATCTTCAATGAAAGCTCTCGACCGACTCAAGAATGGCGGGATTAACGGAACGCCCCGGGAGTTCAGTGAGTGGAAAAAACTGCACTACCGTCTGTATCGTGCCAGCGAGTTGGAGACTCCGATGCCTCCCGGTCATTTCCTGCGAACTTTTGGACAATCGGATCGCAGTCTGCCGAATAATGCAAATCGTCAAAGT
The DNA here is from genome assembly GCA_029213025.1 of Verrucomicrobiales bacterium. Classification (GTDB taxonomy): domain Bacteria; phylum Verrucomicrobiota; class Verrucomicrobiia; order Verrucomicrobiales; family DEV007; genus Arctic95D-9. Next base: position 23,927 of record JARGOZ010000024.1, on the reverse strand, counting down.
TCAATGCCGCAGCTGCTGGCTCTGTTTAACGGCGAGTTGAGTGGTGCCGTGGAGAATCCGTGGTCGCGTGTGATGCGCTCCGCGCAGGTCGCCGAGTCGGGAGGGGCTGATGATCTATCAGTAGTCGACACCGTTTTTCTGAGCGTTTTGTCACGTTTGCCTACTCTGGAGGAAAGGGAACTCGCGTCCGGTGAGACTCCGGCCACTCTGGCTGCAGCTCTATTGAATTCGGCGGAATTTCTGTTTGTTCGGTGAGATGCGGGGATCGGAGTTCCGACCAAACAGGGTACAATCCCAGATCGTACCCTGTTGGATCTGAAAACTTTCTACGCTTCTTTGTCCTCCATTTGAGGGCGTTTCGGGACTGAAGGAACATTGGGAGCATTCATTTCCCGCATTTTGCTGTAAACGTTGGCGAGTTCTTCCTGGCTGACGCGTCCATCGGCATTGTCGTCCGCTTTTGAGAGTTTGGCCCAGAGTTCGGCGGGAACTTCCGCTTCGCTGAGCTTACCGTCTTTGTCTTCGTCGTATTTGCCGAAGATTGCGTTGGGCCCGCCGGGCTGGGGACCGCCTTTGCCTTTGCCTTTGCCTTTGCCTTTGCCTTTCATGCCGCCTTTACCCATTCGATCCATGTAGGAGCGGGCTAACAACCATTCCTCTTTGGAAACGCTGCCGTCGCTGTTTTTGTCGGCTTTGCTGAGTTTTTCCCAAAATTGCGGTGCTTCGCTTTCTGTGATGTTGCCGTCGTTGTCTTTGTCGATCCGGGCAAAAACTTCTTCATTTCCGCCCCTGCTTCCGCCACCGTTGCGGGCAGCGGCGAACTCTTCTTTACTGATGGAATTATCGCCGTCTTTATCGAGTTTGGAAAGGCGGGCCCAGAGTTGTTCCGGGGCTTCGTCTTTGGATAGGTTTCCGTCACCGTTTTTGTCGATGCGTTTCATGAATTCGCCGGGATTTCCTTTGGGGCGTGACATGCCCTCGCCGCCGCCGCCGGGTCTTACGAATTCTGCTCCGGCGACTTTGCCATCGCCGTTTTTGTCCAGTTTACCCAGCCGGGCCCAGATTTGCGGGCCCGCTTCCTCTTCGGATATGGCGCGGTCGCCGTTTTTATCGAGCGATTTGAAATCGGGGCGATTTGCTTTTCCTTTTTCCTCTGCGTGGGAGAGAGAGGAAAGACCAAGTGTGAGAATACAAAGAATGACAGTTTGCTTCATGATGGCAAAAACACCGTGAACGGCGGATTGTTTCGAAAAAAATCGACTGTTGGCGGGAGATGACGGGGAAAGCGGAAAGTGAGGTTGAATTTTCCTTTTCAAACTCAGAATCCTGTTCTAACCGTATTCTCACTTGCTGTTGCATTTGATCTTCGAAAACAACAAAACCGAACAAACCAAACATGGCACACGAATTACCTGACCTTCCTTATTCTTTTGATGCTCTGGAGCCTCATATCGACGCAAAGACGATGGAGATCCATCATGGCAAGCACCATGCCACCTACATTTCCAACCTGAACAATGCTCTGGCAGGCACAGGTCTGGAGGACAAATCGATTTGTGCATTGATCATGGATCTCGGTAGCGTTCCAGCGGAAAAAAGAGGCGCGGTCCGCAACAACGGCGGCGGTCATTTTAATCATTCCGCTTTTTGGAAAATGTTGAGTCCGGATGGCGGAGCTCCGGAAGGGGATTTGGCCGCTGCGATCAACGAAGCGTTTGGATCTCTCGACGGCTTGAAAGAAGAATTTAAAAAGGCGGCGCTGACCCGTTTCGGTTCCGGTTGGGCATGGGTCGTGTCTGACAGCAGTGGCAAACTTTCCGTGGAGAGCACTGCTAACCAGGACAATCCCATGATGGGTGCAGCGGCCGATTGCTCCGGTAAATTTCCCATTCTGGGACTCGATGTTTGGGAGCACGCTTACTATTTGAATTACCAAAACCGTCGTCCCGACTATGTGGACGGCTTTTTCAACGTGGTCAACTGGGCCAACGTAGCGGAAAATTACAAAACGGTTCTGAGTTCCTGATCGGTTAACGAAAACTGTCAGATTCGCTCACAGGCGAGAGGGGTGGACGCGTCGTTCCATCCCTTTTTTTGCGCAGAATTTTGTTGCATCTTTTGCATCCTTTTCGGATATCAGATTTAAGAATCGGTTTCTCAGTGGGCTGAGTTTTTGCACAACTCAGAATCACTAAAATCGAGTCGATTAAGAAACCTGAATTTTCGGCAATTCTTAAATATAATGATTGCTAAACCACAAGATGTTGGGTATTTTTCCCCATCGGCAACAATATATGGGGGTGCGGCAAACAAAAATGTGCGCTTCCGGTTGTCGAAAACCACTTGTTGATATACTCTAATTTTGAACAGTTGCGGAGCGTTTTTGTCTTAAAGTACAACCTTTTCCGAAGCCGTTTTCATACCAAACCATTCACAATACTGACCACACACACCGAATACGTCATTATGGAAAAAACATTCACAATCGGTCACCGAACTTTTGTTCTCGATCAGGATAAAGCTGAAGAGGCTTTTGCTGCCAAAAAGGTGATTAACGGGCGCAAATCTGAAGCTTTCAATCTTTTGCCTCTTAAATACCAGTGGGCTTACGATCTGTACCAGACGATGAAGCAAAATCACTGGGAGCCTGAAGATATTCAGATGCAGAAAGACATTGAGCAGTGGAATGGCACTGACCTGTCCGATGCGGAACGCTGGATTATCCGGATGGGAATCGGGTATTTTTCTGCTGCTGAAGGAATCGTTGGTGACAATATTCTGCACGTAGTCCGGGAGGTGGTGACCGCTCCCGAACTTAAGCTTGCTTTGGGACGCCACGCTCACGAGGAAAATATCCACGCTGACAGTCTGCTTTATATGATCAGCAGCCTCGGAATTAATCCTCACGAATGTGAAGCGATGTTCGAGCAGATCCCGACGATTAAGCGAAAAAACGAATTTGTAACCAGTGCTTCTCACGATCTGCGCCGGGACATCGATCTGACCGATCCGGTGAACAAAAAGAAACTGGCCCGGAATATCTTCGTGTTTGGTCAGTGTATGGAGGGAACCCAGTTCTATGGTTTGTTTGGAATGATTTTGAGCCTCTACCGGCAGAACAAATTCCCGGGTATCGGACAGATGTTCCGCTACACGCTGCGCGACGAATCCAATCACATTGAGCTGTTCAGAAACCTGTTTATGGATCTGGTCGGGGAAAATATGGAGATTTGGACAAGCGAATTTAAAACGGAGCTGGTCGATACAATGAAAGAAGCGGTCGCTCTGGAGAAAGATTTCATTGAAGACTGTTTACCGGCCGGTGCACTGGGAATGAGTGCGCCTGAATTTTGCCAGTATATAGACTACATCGCCGACCGTCGTCTTGAGGGCGTTGGTCTCTCTCCTTTGAACCCCGGCATCAGTAATCCATTCCCATGGCTTGCCGAAATGATGGACATCAAAAAGGAAGCGAACTTTTTCGAACAGAGAGTCACCGAGTACCGGAAATCATCAGCCCTTGTCATGGGTAGTGACGACGATCTGTAAAACTCACAGGGTGAATTTATTGAGGGAGAGTGATTTGAGCCGGTTTCTCACTGCTTTTCACACTTTTTCACACCTTCGAAAAAACTTCAATTTTGCTTATTTTTTAGCTTTCCTTAGCCAGAACCAGGGTCTAAAACGCCCTGTCACGACCTTCCAACCAACAACCAAATTGCACCAAATCTGCCACAAATGATCACAAGAGAATATATAGAACAGGACCTGGAATTACACCGCTACGCTGCCACGCCTCAGGAAATGAAACCCCGTTTTGAGTGGGGGGAACTGGCCGGGGAAAATCCCGATTTGCCTTTGTCGCGGCTTTTCGTCGATGTGGACGGGGAAAGGGCCGATTTCAATATTTCCGAGATCGCTGAAATGGTGGGGAAAGCAGTGACAGATCTGGCTCTCTCAAGGAAACAGGACAACATTTTCTCTCTGGAAAATCAGCAACTTGTGGCGGCAATTTCCAGTTCGGTATCGATGGATATCATTAACCGGCTCAAAAATGAGGAGTCGACCGCTGCGATTGTGTTGAGTAAAATTGAACTGACCACTTTGATCGAAAGAGCGCTTGTTCGGCAGAATGCTCACGATGTGGCGAAAAGCCTGCTTTTTGGACGTAAGGCTTCAAATATTGGTATGGAACCGACTACGGAGAAATCAATGTGCAAGGTGATCCGCCGCAACGGTGAAGTGGTCGCGTGGAATACCAACAAAATCGAAATCGCGGTGCGCAGCGCCTTCCTGTCGTTGGGGCTCGATTCCCGGGCCGCAGCGGATGTTGCTGATGCCGTCGCTGACGGAGCCCTTCGCAGCGGTCTTGATTTCATGAAAATCGAAGATCTCCAGGACCGGGTTCAGGAAGAACTGATGCGTCAGGGGCACTACAAGGTAGCTGAAGCCTACATCCTTTACCGCGCCCAGCGCTCCGATAACCGTTCTGTCGATGAAAGAAGATCAGTCGACATCGATGAGGAATCACTCGATTCGATGATCGTCGTTACCAGACCGGACGGTCAGAGCATGCTCTGGGACGGGACCGAGCTTCGCAAGCGTATCGAATACGCCGCTGAAGGACTCGATATTGATATGTCCATCGATGTTATTGAGTATGAACTGCGTCGTTCGTTCATGCCGGACATGACTACTGAAGGTCTTCGCAAGCTGGTGATCCTGAATGCAAAGGCTCTCATCGAAAAAGATGCTGATTTCGCCAAGTTCGCAGGTCGGATTCTTTTGTCCTATATTTACGAGGAAGTTCTCAACTGGTCGATCAACGAGCACGGAGTTGATCACCTGAAAACGATTCACGAAAAAGCTTTCAGGGAAAACCTCAAAAAGGGTGTCGAAATCGGCCGGATTGATCCCAAAATGCTCGACTATGATTTGGATCGCCTCGCTAAAGCGATTGATCCGGAGTGCGACCGGGATTTTGATTATCTCGGTATTCAGACCCTGTATGATCGCTACCTGCTGGTCGACAAAACTTCTGAAACTCACCATCGGATCGAGGCTCCCCAGCTCTTCTGGATGCGCGTCGCTATGGGCCTTATGGTTGGTGAAGACGGGGACAGGGAGCAAAAAGTGATCGATCTGTATAAACTGTATTCCGGTCGTCGTTTTTGTTCGTCGACTCCTACACTTTTCAATTCCGGAACGCCGCACAGTCAGCTTTCGTCCTGTTATCTATATAAAGTTGACGACAGCATCGAGTCCATCATGCAGCGCGGGATCGCTGAAAATGCCTACCTTTCCAAATGGGCCGGTGGTCTCGGCGGATCGTGGACATCTGTCCGCGGAACCGGCAGCCACATCCACGGAACCAACGGTGAGAGCCAGGGAGTGATTCCTTTCCTGAAGCTGCACAACGACCAACTTGTCGCTGTTAACCAGGGCGGAAAGCGCCGTGGCTCCGGCTGCGCCTACCTCGAAACGTGGCACAACGACATCTTCGACTTCCTTGAGTTGCGGGTAAATACCGGGGACGAACGTCGCCGCACCCACGACATGAACACCGCGAACTGGATTCCGGATCTGTTTATGAAGCGAATGGAACGCCGGGAGGACTGGACCCTGTTCCGTTCCAATGAGGTTCCCGAACTCCACGATCTTTACGGCAAAGCGTTTGAAGAGCGCTATGTCGCTTACGAAAAGGATGTCGAGGAAGGCCGGATCTTCGGACGGCAGATCCCGGCGATCGATCTCTGGAAAAAGATGCTCAAGATGCTCTTCGAAACCGGCCATCCCTGGATCACTTTCAAAGATCCCTGTAATGTCCGGAGTCCTCAGGATCACGTCGGCATTATCCACAGTTCCAACCTGTGCACGGAAATCACCCTCAACACCTCCGGTGATGAAACGGCGGTTTGTAACCTCGGTTCCGTGGTATTGGAAAATCACATTCGTCAGGATGGATCAATTGATTTGGAGAAACTCCGCGAGACGGTTCGCATAGCGGTTCGTGCTCTCGATAACGTGATCGACATCAATTTCTATCCCACAGATGCGGCGAAAAATGCCAACTCACGTCACCGTCCTGTCGGTCTGGGTGTGATGGGCGTGCAAAATGCTCTTTTTGCGAGAAATCAATCCTTCGCCAGCGAGGAGGCTGTGGAATTCAATGATGAGTTCATGGAAGCGATCGCTTATTTTGCCTACGAAGCTTCCAGCGATCTCGCCAAAGAGCGTGGTTCCTACTCCACCTTCAAAGGATCGAAGTGGGATCGCGGCATTCTTCCGCTCGACTCGCTTGAGCTTCTGGAGGAAGAGCGCGGCGAACTCATCGATGTGCCGCGAGGCAGTAAGATGGACTGGGATAAACTCCGCGCCAAAATCCAGCAGCAGGGCATGAGAAACAGCAACGTTCTCGCCATCGCCCCGACCGCGACCATCTCGAACATTATGGGCAGCACACCTTGTATCGAGCCTACTTTCAAGAACCTTTTTGTGAAAGGAAACCTCTCCGGAGACTTCATCGTTCTAAATCAGTTTCTGGTAAAAGATCTCAAGAAACTCGGCCTGTGGGATGAAGATATGGTCGAGCGCCTCAAATACCATGACGGCGAGCTTGGCGATATCGATGAGATCCCGGCGGATTTGAAGGCCAAATATATGACGGCCTTTACCATTGGATTCGAGTGGTTTATTGATTCCGCTGCGAGACGCCAGAAATGGATCGATCAGTCCCAGTCGGTGAACCTGTTCCTTTCCGATCCGGAAATGAAGACCCTTTCACACATGTATCGTTCCGCGTGGCGTAAAGGGTTGAAGACAACCTACTATTTGCGGACACTTCAGGCTTCGAACATCGAAAAAGCCACCACGAAAGTGAAGAAAGAAGTGCGCCACATTCAGAATACCGATCAAAAAGTTTACACTGAAGCTGAGAAAGCTCAGTGCACGATCGAAGCGTTGATAAACGGGGAAGAGTGCGAAGCCTGTCAGTAGGTAATTTCGAATCAGTGATTCACCTTTTGTGAAACGGAACGGCGGGGAAACCCGCCGTTTTTTGCGTTTCAACGGCAGACTGTACCCTGTTGAATGGGAAACTGTACCCTGTTAGGTGCAGCACTGTACCCTGTTGAATCGCCCAAAACTTGTGGGAATTCTCATTAAGGAAAGAATTTTTGGAAGGGGATTCTCATTTAATCGTTCTACGTTTGATTGTTTGCAGGTAGTGTGGCGATCACTCAGAGATTCTGATGAGAGAGATGCAAGAAAAGCCCCCGGAAGGGGCCGACCGGTTGGCAGGAATTTTGGTACCTTCGTTTTCGATTCGAACCGGGGAAGACCTTGGGATTGGGGACACGGCAGGTGTGCTGCAATTCATAGATTTTGCCGCAGAACAGGGGTACGGATTTGTTCAGCTTCTGCCGATCAACGAAGTGGGGGCGGATAACAGCCCCTACAATGCGATCAGTTCCGTGGCGCTTGAACCGACGACGATCGACTGCCGCCCCGGTATCGGGCTTGCGGATGTGACCGAAGAGTCGTTTCGGAAGATTCTTGCCGAGCATAATTTTGCGGAAATTTCAGAAGGACCGGTGAATTATAAAGCGGTAAAGGCTCTGAAGCGGGATTTGCTGGAGGATGCGTTTTATAATTTCCGCGACAAAGTTTTCGGAAAAGGCAGCGAACGGGACGTGGCATTTCAGACATTTTGCCAGGAGGAGGAAGATTGGCTGGATAACTACTGTATCTTCCGGTTTCTGATGGAACTGGAAGGGGAAAATCCGGACTGGCAGACCTGGGATTCGAAATATCAGGATCTGGGATCAGCTTATTCCTTCCTCGAAGCATCGATTTCCAGCGGGGATGAGTTCAAGGCCGGTTATTGGATGCTGTTTTTCGCTTTTGTTCAGTGGGTAGCCCGCTCCCAGTGGAAAGCGGTGGCGGAATACGGTCAGAAGAAGGGGGTGCGGCTCATGGGGGATATCCCGATTGGCATCAGTGTCGCCAGTGCCGATGTTTTTGCGAACCGGGATATTTTCGATCTCGACTGGTATGGTGGTGCTCCTCCTGAAACGCTGTTTAAAGACGATGAGTTTGTTCAGAAATGGGGGCAAAACTGGGGTATCCCTCTGTATCGCTGGGATGTGCTAAAGGAGCGGAACTATGACTGGTGGCGGCAGCGCGTTGCGAAAACCGTTGAAATCTGCGGCATGTTCCGTGTCGACCACGCACTTGGTTTTTACCGGATTTATTCCTTTCCCTGGAATCCGGTCCGAAATGCTGAGTTCCTGCCTTTGTCCCATGAAGAAGCCGCCGAAAGATGCGGTGGACGTCTCCCCGGATTTCGCCCCAGACCGGACGATACCGAGGAGAACAAGCAAGCCAATCGCCATGAAGGGGAGCAGTATCTGCGCATGCTGATCGAAGCGGCGGGCGGAGCCGAAATCATAGCGGAAGACCTCGGCACCGTTCCCGATTATGTGCGCCCGAGTCTCGCCGAACTGGGCATAGCCGGAATGAAAGTGCCGCAGTGGGAGTTCCATGATGGCCGGGTAGTTCGCGGTGGTCACTATCCGGAAGTTTCATTCGCCGCCTATACGACTCATGACCATGCGGCATTGAAAGTGCAGTGGAACGAGCAGAGGGATATAATTCTGAATGCCGAAGCCGGAAGTCAGGAATGGAATGACGCCCGCCATTTTATCACTACTTTGCTCGATTATTGCAGTATCGCGGTGACACAATTTGATGAATTTCCCAGGTACGACAGGAATTTTCTCGATGCTCTGTTCTGGACGATTTGTCTCTCCAATGCAGGTCGGGTTGCGATCATGATTACCGATCTCATTTACTCTGACGACCGGATCAATGTTCCGGGAATTATGACCGACAAAAACTGGACCTACCGGCTTCCGGCGACCGTGACCGAGTTGCGTCAGGGGGAAGAGTGGAAATGGATGCGCGATATGTCGAAAAACATCTTGAATGAGACAGGGCGGGCTATAAAGGTGGCGCAAGTTTAATAACGCGTTACAAATCATCATGAGCAACCCAATTCGAGTTTCCGTGACCGGTGCAGCCGGTCAGATCGGCTATTCCCTTCTGTTTCGCATCGCCAGCGGTGCAATGTTCGGACCTAACCAGAAAGTGAGCCTTAATCTCATCGAAATCGAGCCGGCCATGAAGGCTCTCGAAGGCGTGGTGATGGAGCTGGATGACTGTGCTTTTCCTCTTTTGGAAGATATTCAGGCGACTTCAGACCTCAATGCGGGCTTTTCCAACGCGAACTGGGCACTCCTGGTCGGCAGTGTGCCGAGGAAAGCCGGTATGGAGCGGAAAGATTTGCTCAATATCAACGGCGGAATTTTCACCGGTCAGGGCCAGGCTATCGCCAACAACGCAGCTTCGGATGTGCGGACGCTGGTTGTGGGTAATCCCTGTAACACAAATTGCCTGATTGCCATGAACAGCGGGCGCGATGTTCCCAAAGAACAGTGGTTTGCCATGACCCGCCTCGATGAAAACCGTGCCAAAACTCAGCTTGCCCAGAAGGCCGGGGTTCATGTCAGCGACGTATCGAACACTACAATTTGGGGGAATCACTCAGCCACCCAGTATCCCGATTTTTACAACGCTAAAATCTGTGGTGTAGCGGCAACCGATAAGATTTCCGACCAGGCCTGGCTTCAGGGAGAGTTCATTTCAACCGTGCAAAAGCGTGGGGCTGCCATTATTGAGGCTCGCGGACTTTCCTCCGCGGCTTCCGCCGCTAATGCCATTGTCGACTCGGTAAAAAGCATCGTCACGCCAACTTCGGCAGGTGATTGGAACAGTCTTTGCTTATGTTCCGACGGAAGTTACGGAGTAGATGCCGGCTTGATCTCCTCTTTTCCGGTCACGAGCGACGGAAGTTCAGTTCAAATTGTGCAGGATCTACCGGTCAATGAATTCGGCCGGGCGAAGATCGATGCAACGGTAAACGAGCTGCGGGAAGAGAAAGAAGCCGTTTCCGGGCTGCTCACCAGTTGATCAGAAAATCAGTTTTTGAAACGAAATTAGAACGAAATTTGCGGTCGAAATTAGTAAGGAAACCCGAAAGAATCTGGGCTTGACGAATCGTTCACGCTCTCTTTAGTCATCACTACCGTTGTGTAGTAATGGAATCAGCAAAAGTAATTCGCATTGCTGAAGTTTTTAATAATTTCTAGAATATTTTATGGCGAGACAGAGAGTCTGAAGGTTCGAATGAAAAATTCGGTCAGGTTGCCCTGTTTCGTTTGTTTTGGTCAAACGGATTGAATCATGTCACACACAGAAACAAACACGCGCGAGCCTTTGGCTATTGTTGGTATAGGCTGTCGCTTTCCGGGAGGCGTCTCGGGTCCTGAATCCTTCTGGGAGATGCTTATGGAGGGTCGCTCCGGTATCGTTCCCGTTCCTGAGGATCGCTGGAACCGGGAACGCTGGCACCACGAGAACGTGGATATACCGGGCAAGATGATCACTAAATGGGGTGGTTTTGTACATGATTTTGACAAATTTGATGCACAATTTTTCGGTATTTCCCCGCGGGAGGCGTTGCGCATGGATCCCCAGCAGCGCTGGTTGCTCGAAACCGCCTGGGAATCTCTTGAGGACGCCGGTATTCCACCAAAGAGCCTGCGTGGAACTGAAACTGCAGTTTATGTAGGTATCGCTTCGAATGACTACGCCAATGTAGCGCAGAGCGATCCCCGCAATGTAGATGTTCACACCAACTCGGGGTCAACTCTATCCATCGCTTCCAACCGGATCTCTTATCTTTTCGATTTAAAGGGGCCCGCAGTTTCGGTCGACACAGCCTGTTCTTCGGCCCTGGTGGCGGTGAACCTGGCCTGTGAGAGCATCTGGGGAGGTCAGGCCACTATGGCGCTGGCCGGTGGTGTAAATGCCCTGTTGACTCCCGATGCTTCGATCGGATTCTCCAAAGCAACCATGTTGTCTCCCAGCGGGCAATGTTTTGCCTTTGATGCCCGCGCCAACGGCTACGTTCGTGGCGAAGGAGCGGGAATGTTGGTCATTAAACCGCTTTCCCAGGCACAGAAAGACGGTGACAGAGTCTATTGTACGATTCGTGCTGCGGTCATCAATCAGGACGGAAACACTTCTTCCATGACGGTTCCCGGTGTGGAGACTCAGGCCGAGATGTTAAATATCGCCTACAAGCAGGCCGGTATGGAGCCAAAGCAGGTTCGCTACATGGAAGCTCACGGAACGGGAACACCTGTGGGAGACCCAATTGAAACCCGGGCTCTCGGGCAGGTTCTCGCCAGGGGTAGGGATGAAGGGGACACCTGTTTAATTGGTTCCGTAAAAACAAATGTGGGACACCTTGAGTCCGGGTCCGGTGCTGCCGGACTGATCAAAGCTGCTCTTGTTTTGTATCACGACACGGTACCTCCGAATCTTAATTTCAAGACTCCCAACCCGAATATTCCGTTTGATGAGTTCAAGCTTGTTGTGGCTGATAAGGCCCAGCCTTTGCCTCACCTCGAAGGGTATTTGCCTGTTACAGCAGTAAACAGTTTCGGTTTCGGAGGAACCAATTCTCACATTGTTCTCGAGGCGAATCCCGCAACTGCGGAATCGTCGAAGGAAGGCAGGAAAAAGCCGCAAGCTGATCGTCCTGTCCTCCTTCCGATTTCAGGTCGGGGTGACGATGCGCTTCGCGATACGGTAGTGAAGTGGCGCAGATACCTGCGTTCTCACGAGGATATTGATATCAAGAGAATTGCAGCGGCAGCCGGTGCCAAGAGAGAGCATCACGACTCGCGAATTTCGGTAATTGGAAAAGATCACCGGGAGTTGGCGGAGCAGCTTACCGAATGGCTGGCCGGCAATGAAACAGACCAGGTTATCATCGGGAAACCCGGCGATGCACATCCTGTTGTTTTCGTTTTTACCGGTCAGGGTGCCCAGTGGTGGCGAATGGGTCAGGACTTGATCAAGCGCGAGCCGGTTTTCCGCGCTGTGCTGGAAGATATCGACAAATATCTCAAGCCGCTGGCTGGTTGGTCGCTGATTGATGAGATGTGCAAAGATGAGGAATCATCGCAGATCAATAAGACCAATATCGCCCAGCCGGCGATTTTCGGTCTGCAGGTTGCTTTGGCGGAACTTTGGAAGTCGTGGGGAATTACGCCGTCCAAGGTCGTAGGTCACTCCGTGGGTGAGGTAGCCGCAGCGTACGTTGCCGGTGCTTACACGATGGAAGATGCGGTGACGGTCATTTATCACCGTTCCCGGCTGCAGGATTCCACCGGCGGAAACGGACGCATGGTTGCTGTCGGAATCAACGAATCGGAAGCAAAGAAACTTCTCGCCGGGCGGGAAGAGCAGGTTCAGGTGGCTGTGGTAAACAGTCCCAACATGTTGACCCTTGCGGGAGATACAGGTCCTCTGGAGGAGGTCGTGGAAGAGTTGGAGGCTCAGCAGAAATTTGTCCGCTGGCTGAGGATCGATTACGCGTTCCACACCCACCAGATGGAACCGATTAAAGAGGAACTCCTCGAAACTTTGGCCGGCATTAAACCGCGGCCAACAACCATCCCCTATATCTCCACGGTAACCGGTGGAGTCCATTCCGGTGAGGATCTGGACGGCATGTACTGGTGGAGAAATGTGAGGGAGTCCGTTCTTTTCGCACCCGCTTTGAGTGGTTTGATTCGGGCCGGGGAAGACACCTTCCTTGAGTTGGGGCCTCACCCAGCTCTCCAGAATCCGATCATGGAATGCCTTTCGGAGCAAGGGAAGAAGGGCGAATATTTTTCCAGTCTCAAGCGGAAGACAGATGAATCTCTTGAGATGCTGTCAAATCTGGCGAAGCTGCACAACAGCGGTCATGAAATTGCATGGGAAGCGGTCAATCAGTCCGAGAGTTTTGGCGTTCGTCTGCCGAATTATGCGTGGCAGAAAGAAAAATTCTGGTTGGAATCAGAGGAAGGGGAATACCTCCGCTGTGCAGACCTCGAACACCCGCTTCTGGGATTAAAACAGCCGGCTCCCAGACCTACGTGGAGATTTGAACTCGATCCCCGCTATTTTACCTGGTTGGATGATCACAGATTCTGGGACAGTGTCGTTTTCCCGGCTTCGGGATATGGTGAGATTGGCCTGGCCGTAGCCCGCAAGATGTTCCCCGGCGAGAACTACGTCGTGGAAGATCTGGAAATGAAGAAAGCACTCTTCGTTTCCGAAACCAAAGTTCCCACCGTTGAAGTGGTTTTCGATCCCGACACCCGGATCTTTCAGATTTTCAGCTCAACCGGAGATAAGAAGGAGTGGGATCTCAATTCTCAGGGCGTAATCCGCAAACAACCTCTTCCCGAGAACAAAACCATCGATCTCGAAGAGGTGAAGGCGCGCATGGATGAGTATTTCACCCATGAGAAATACTACCAGGATTACGAGGATGCCGGATATCAGTTTCGCCCCTTGTTTCAGCACCTGGAAAACGTTTGGCGGCGGGACGGGGAATCTCTAGCGGAAATCGTGGCTCCGGAAGGACTGCATGATTCGATTCCTGATTACTTTTTCCATCCTGCTGTGCTTGACGCCTGTTTCCACCCTGTGAAAGGTGGTCAGGTAATCCCTGACGGTGCGAAAGGAGTTGATTACTTCTATCTGCCGGCAGCGATTCGAAGCATCAGGTTGTACACCGACAAACCTCCTCATCGCCTCTGGGGGAATGCGAGAGTGAATTCAGATAATGATCGTGAGTATATCATCGCAGATATCGATGTGTTTGATGATGACGGAAAACTGGTCGCCGAAATCCTCGGGTTCAGAGCTGATCGTGTCGAACAGAACGACGGAGAAGATCTCGATAAGTGCGTCTATCAGGCGAAATGGGAGCAATCTCTCCTTAAGGGAACCCGAATCGACGGGGCCAATGGACTTGCGTCTCCTGCTGAAATAGTAGCCGCTGCAAAATCCAATTTGCAGGAGCACTATGAGGCTCGGGGCTTGCATGATCATTACATGAAGTTCCTGCCTAAACTGGATGAAGTTGCATTTAACTTCATCGTAAATTCCTACATTGAGTTGGGATGGGCTCCTAAGGTGGGAGACATCATTACGACGGAAGAATTGATGTCGGAACTGAACATTGCAAGCCACCACGCGAAGTTGGTGCATGGCCAGTTCGTCGCCCTGCAGGAGGGCGGTGTGTTGAAAGACGTTGATAACGGAGAGTGGAAAGTAATCAGTCTCCCGGATTTTTCAGCCGACATGCTGGGTGATCTTGACCGCCTCGAAATGGAGTTGCCTCAGTTTGCCTCCGAGGTTGATCTACAGCGCGCTGCCGGACCCAACCTGGCCGGAGTACTTTCGGGCGAAGTTGATCCTCTGGAAGTTCTTTTCCCGGGCGGATCAGGGCATATCATGGAGCGGTTCTATCGGGAAGGGGCCGATTTTCCGGTTATCAACGAGCAAATCAAGGACGCGCTTGAAGCTGCGGTTTCCAAAGTACCGGAACGCCGTGCCATACGGGTTCTCGAAGTGGGTGCCGGCACGGGATCTCTGACATCCCGGATATTGGAAATATTTCCTTCCGACCGGACGGAATATGTGTTCACCGACAACGGTCCTTTGTTCCTTCAGACGGCGGAGGAAAAGTTCGGGGAAAATTATCCCTGGGTGGAATACAAAATGTTCGACTGTGAAAGAGATCCTGAGCATCAGGTTGGACTTCACAAATACGATATCGTGCTCGCATCGAACGTGATTCATGCCACGACTGATCTCAAAGAAACCCTGAAAAATCTTCAACGTTGCCTTGCTCCCGACGGGATTTTGATGTTCCTCGAAGTGACCTGGAGACGTGCGGCTCTGGATAATGTGTTTGGACTTCTCGGCGGTTGGTGGAGATTCACCGATAAGGAATTGCGTGAGCATTCCGCATTGCTTTCCCGCAAGCAGTGGGAAGGCTTACTCACGTTCTGTGGCTATCGCGAGGTAACCAGTTTCATCTCGTCATTTGATGAGAAAGAAGACCAGCAGGCCTGTTTGGTTGCCCGTGCACCGGACCCGGTGGAAATTCCGGAACCGGCTTCGGAAGATGGAGTTCCTACCGAAGAGAAAGCCGAGCCTGAAGCTTTGGAAGTCTATCTGGTGATGTCGGACTACTCGGGCGTTGGCAAGAAGCTTCAGAGTTCTCTGGAGAAGCGCGGCGTAAAGGTCATTCTTACCGGCGGTTACTCTGCTGAAGTCGAAGAAAGACTGGCCGAATTTGATCTCGAAAGCGAAGCGCCCAAGGTAATCGTTCATTCACTCTGTTTGGACCATCCCAGAGCTGAAAAAATCGATCTGGAGACATTAAACAAGGCGCAGGATACCGGAGTGAGGAGTGCTCACAGTCTCGTGAAAATGTTGACTTCTCGTGAGTGGGTTAGAAAACCTTCGGTATTTTTCCTCACCCGGGGAACGATGCCGGTGCTTGAAAATGACAGCATCCCCGGGCTCGCGTCTGCTCCGATCACCGGATTGCTCAGGGTAGCCAATAACGAGCATCCTGAATTCCAGTGGATCCAGGTCGATCTCGACGAAAAAGGTTCGAGTAAAGAAATCGATGACCTAACCGACGAAATTCTTCTTTCCAATGGTGAGCATGAGGTCGCACTCAGGGGCAACGGCAGATACGTTCGACGTGTTCACCGGGTCAAGATGGACGAGCTGGAGAAGAGGACTTGTAATGCAGTTCAGAAGAACGGAACGGTGCTTCCCTATCGCTTACAGATTGATAAGCCGGGGATTTTGACAAACCTCAGTCTCAACGAGACTACGCGCCGTGATCCTGAATCGGAGGAAATCGAAATCCAAATCAAGGCCGGGGGGATCAACTTCAGGGACGTGATGAAAGCTCTCGGAATGTACCCGGGAAATCCTGTCGACTTGAAATGGTTCGGTGATGACTTCTCCGGAGTTATTACTAAAGTAGGTTCCGGAATTAAGGATCTGAAAGTGGGGGATTGCGTAGTGGGAATGGCACCTTATTGCTTCCGCAGCTACGTAACTGTCCATCGCAGCATGGTGTTCCGGAAACCGGAGTCGATGTCTCACGTGGATGCAGCAACTCTTCCAACTGTGTTCCTGACAACACATTACGCGATCAATGAGTTGGCGCGGATGGAGAAAGGGGAAAGTATTCTCATACATGCCGGAACCGGTGGTGTAGGTCAGGCTGCAATCCAAATCGCGAAACATCTTGGACTGACGATTTTCTCCACGGCGGGTACGCCTGAGAAGCGCCAATTGCTGATTGATGCAGGAGTTGATCATGTGCTGGATTCCCGAACCCTTGAATTTGCCGACCGGATCATGGAGATCACCAACGGTGAGGGTGTGGATGCGGTTCTGAATTCACTGGCGGGCGACTTCATTCCGAAAAACTTCAGCGTGCTTAAGACTTTTGGTCGATACCTGGAAATCGGTAAAGTGGATGTGTACGGAAACTCCAGGATTGGACTGGAACCGCTGCGAAACAACATCAGTTTCTTTGTGATTGATTTGGCTCAGCACCTCCAGCAAAAGCCGAAGTATGTAGCTGAAATGTTTTCCGACCTGGAGAAGCATTTCTACGCAGGAGACTACAAGCCTCTTCCAAACCACGTATTCCCGATTACCGAAGTGGTTGATGCGTTCCGTTTTATGGCAGCCGGTAAACATATCGGAAAGAACGTGCTCAACTTTGACGTCGACGAGATCGAAATCGGTCGCCCGACAGAAGACGGGCATCGTTTCAAAAGTGCCGGGACGTACCTCATCACTGGTGGAGCCGGTGGTTTTGGTCTCGAATTAGCGCAGTGGATGCATGACAACGGGGCTCGTCATTTTGCTTTGATGAGTCGCTCAGGTCCCAAAGATGACGCTCTCGAGAAAGTCGCAAATCTCAGAGAAGATGGCGGCACCGTTTTCGACATTCGGGGCGATGTAACCAATCCGGATGACGTGTCAAAAGCTGTGGCTGAAGTGCAGAAAAGTGACCATAAACTCATAGGTGTGGTTCACGGTGCAATGGTTCTGGATGACGAGTTCATCGTGGAACTGGATGAGAAACGTTTTGATAATGTCCTTCTGCCGAAAATGCTGGGGGCCTGGAACCTGCACAAGGCGACATTGGGAATCGATCTTGATGACTTCATCTGCTTCTCATCCTTCTCCGCCTTTATCGGTGCGGTGAAACAGTCAAACTACAACGCGGGGAATGTGTTCCTCGATCAGTTGGCTTTCTATAGACGTTCGCTTGGATTAAATTCACTGACCTTCAACTGGGGTGCATTGATCGGAGCGGGATTTGTGGCTCGAAACGAGAAAACCCAGCAATATCTCGAGCTGGTCGGGCTCGGTGCCACTAATATGGACGAGACCCTGCAACTCTTCGGACAGGGCATCCAGACATCTGCGACCCAGCTTGGTTGCGCTCGTTGCGACTGGCAGGCTCTGGCTCGTTTCAGTCCTTCCGTTGGCGGGTCCGACATGTTCCTTCCCGTTGTTCCGCGTTCTTCAAGTGGCGGTGGCGATTCAATGGCTGCCAGAATTCTTGAGGCTCCGGCGGACAAGAGAATGGGAATGGTGGAAGACTTGATCGCTGCCCAGGTGGGTGCTGTTCTAGGCACTGACTCGGCGAGGCTTGATAAAGATACTCCGCTGACCAATCTCGGTCTCGATTCTTTGATGGCGATTGAGCTGGTCAACCGGATCGAAGACAAACTCGGAATGTCGATGCCGATGGGTTCCGTGCTAAACGGCCCGAATATTCGCGATCTTTCTGTGCCGGTTTTGGAAAAACTGATTGAAAGCGGTGGCGCTGCCGGTGGTGGTGGAGCTGGAAGTTCTCTGGATCTCGTGGAATTCGAAGCAACCGGAGAAATGCCGGAGGTATTTCCTCTTTCCGAGGGCCAGAAAGCTCTTTGGTTCCTGAACCGGTTGGCACCGGATTCATCAGCTTACAACCTGGTGTTCTCCGGGAAGTTCCGTCCTCTTCTCGATCACGAAGCGATGAAGAAGGCGTTTGGGCTTCTGTTTGAGCGTCACCCGATGTTCGACGTTTCGTTCACAACCCGCAACGGCGAGCCGGTTCAAATGCTGCAACACAACCGGGCATTTGATTTCAGAGAGCACGACTGTTCAAACCTCGATGATGAGCAACTCAAAGAGCTCATCACTGAACACGCGAACCGCCCATTTAATCTGGAGCGGGGGCCTGTAGTTCGTCTTGAGTTGTTCAAGACCGCAGACAAGGCTCATGTCGCATTGCTTAGTATGCATCACATCGTGTCCGACGCCTGGTCGGTCGCAGTAATGATGCAGGATCTGATCGAGTATTACTTCTCTTTCAAAGGCGGCATTACTCCAAAAGTCGAGCCGCAGGAAGCCAGCTTTGCTGACTATGTAAACTGGGAGATTGCTCACCTGGAGAGTGAATCCGGAGACAGAATGCTCGAATACTGGAAAGACCACATGGCCGGAGCTCCTCCCGTCATAGATCTGCCTACTGATCGGCCTCGTCCATCTGTTCAAACCTTTAACGGGGCTACTTATGGATTCCAATTGGACGAAAACTTAACCGAGGAAGTCGGGCAGCTTTCTAAAGATTGTAATGCGACTCTTTTTACCACGCTCCTTTCCGCCTACGACATCCTTTTGCACCGTTATTGCAGACAGGATGATTTGGTGGTTGGCGTCCCTCTGGCCGGGCGAAGCCAGCCGGAATTGCAAAGCCTTGTCGGCTACTTCATCAATCCGGTTCCGGTCAGAAGTTCGGTAGACGACGATCCTACTGTGTCGGAATACCTGATCCGCAACCGGGACAGCGTGAACGGAGCGTTGGAAAATCAACATTATCCGATGTCACGCCTCGTCGAGAAGCTGAATGTTCCCCGCGACCCGGGTCGTTCCCCTCTCTTCCAGGTCAGTTTCTCTATGGAGAGAATTCCGGGAATCGACGAACAGGGTATCGCTGTATTCCTTATCGGACAGGGCGGTCACACTTTCCATGTAGGTGATCTTTCGATGGAAACCATCGATTTGACGACTCGTCAGGCACAGTTTGAGATTACTCTCGTGGTTGAAGAAGCGGGCGGAAATCTTTTTGGTTGCTGGCAATATAATCGCGACCTGTTTGATGAAGAGACGATTGCTGAGTTAAGCGCGCTCTATGAGCAGGTTCTTCGTGCCATGGTGAAATCGCCGAATGCCAGAATATCGGGTATTCAACTTCTTGATGAGGATGGTGAAACGAAGGTTCTCGAAGAGTGGAATGAAACAGCTTCGGCTTATGACAAGGATGCGCTTCTTCATGAATTGATAGAAGACTCCGCTGCTAAGCGCGATGAAGATACGGCAGTAATCTACGGCGATACTCACGTGACTTACGGACAGCTGAATCGCAAAGCCAACGGGATTGCGAAACGACTTGTCAGCGAGGGACTGAAAGCCGGAGATAATGTCGCAGTAATGCTGGAGCGCTCACCTACCATGATTGCTGCTCTTCTCGGTGTGATGAAGGCGGGAGGTACTTACGTGCCACTTGATCCCGAATTCCCGGCGGAGCGACTCAGTATGATGCTGGCTGATGCCAGCCCGCATTCTGTGCTGGTTTCGGATGAGACTTCCAAAATTTCGGCGGCAAATGATTTCATAGTAATCAATATACAGAATGTCGAGTCGACAGCTGACGCTCCTGTAGTGTCGGGAGTTACGGCGAAATCACTTGCTTACATTATCTACACTTCCGGTTCTACGGGTATTCCCAAAGGGGTGGAGATACCTCATCGTGCCGCGGTAAATTTCCTCTCGTCAATGCTGGAGACTCCGGGTATGACCAGTGAAGATAAGCTGCTTGCGGTGACAACTCTTTCCTTTGATATATCCTTGCTGGAAATGTTCCTGCCGCTGCTGGCCGGGGCCACTGTAGTGATTGCCGGTGCGGATGATGTGAAAGACGGTCGCCGGATCGCAAATCTACTCAATGAGGAAGATATCACTGTGATGCAGGCTACGCCCGCAACCTGGCAAATGCTTCTCGACTCAGGGTGGGAAGGTAACAGCGAACTGCGCGCTCTTTGCGGTGGCGAAGCGTTGAATCGCAATTTGGCCAATACTTTGGTCAATTCGGCGAAAGAAGTTTGGAACCTGTATGGACCAACTGAAACCACTGTCTGGTCAACTGTCGAGAAGATGGCTGAGGATGAAGGCTCTGTAACGATTGGGCGACCCATCACGAATACCGAAATCTACATCCTTGATTCGAATCACAGTCCTGTTCCAGCCGGGTTCACCGGGGAACTCTGGATTGGTGGAGACGGCCTCGCCAGAGGCTATCGCAATCGTCCTGAACTGACAGAAGAGGCGTTTCAGAAGATAGAAATTGGTGGCAAAACCAGGCGTTTGTATCGCACCGGCGATTTGGCAAGATGGAACAGAGACGGTCGTTTGGAATGTCTCGGGCGTGTTGATTTCCAGGTCAAAGTTCGCGGTGTTCGAATCGAGCTGGGAGATATCGAGGCTCAAATGGAAACCTTCCCGGGGATCAAGTCCGCGGTTGTTGCCAAGCGCGAAGATTTGCCGTCCGGTGAAGGGCTGGTGGGATACTACATTGCCGAAGGTGACGGCGTCGCTGACAGTTCGTCACTTCGCAGTTACCTCGCTGACAAACTGCCTGCCAGTTATGTTCCGGCCTATTTTCAGGAGATGAAGGAATTTCCTCTTACTCCCAACAAGAAGACCGACCGGAAGAGGTTGCCTTCACCGAAATTCGGTTCGGATTCCGACAAACGGGTTGACCCCGAGACGGAAACCCAGAAAGCACTTTGGGACGTCTTCAGTGGTAATTTCGAAACTACAGAATTTGGTATCACAGACAACTTCTTCGAACTGGGAGGGGATTCTTTGATGGCTCTGCGGATTCTTGTTGAAGTCACTGATAAAACGGGTTGTGAGGTTCCGGTTGACGCTTTCCTGACTCACCCGACGGTCGAACAGCTGGCTGCCTACATTGATGCAGGCGGCCCGAATTCCGGAAGTGCGGGAACCCTCGGGGAAGAGGTCGAGTTGGACGATCTGGATCACATCGAGATCGAATTGGCTCCCGATTCCCTTCCTGAGCTGGATGGTGTAGCGATTACCTACATTCCAGAGACATTGGCTGCGGCATCCGGATTGACCCGTGATCAAATTTCCGAGCGTCTGTTCGCCAACAAGCCACGCTTGACCAATATTTATCATCTTCCCGAAGGAAATATCGGAGTGATAATGCTGCCCTGTTACGAAGCAGACTTCTTCAAGAAACAGAGTGTGGTCAAATCATTGACTATTGAAGCTCTGAAGATGGCGTCGAAGACCGGGGCGAGGACTGTGTCACTCACCGGGGTGATCGCAATGGCTACGGACTATGCGCGTGAAGTGGAAAAATGGATCGAAGGGATGGATGTGCCTGAGATCACCACGGGCGACGCCACGAGAGCCGCGACAATTGTGAAGTCAGTTGAAGGCATTTTGGCGGAAACCGACCGGAAATTGAAAGATGAGGTTTTGTCCGTGGTTGGACTTGGATCGATTGGATTTGGAACTCTCCGGCTCATGCTGGAGGTGTTGGAACATCCCAAACAGATTATACTCTGTGATCCATACCAGACGGATGACCAGATGGCCCGCCACCGTGATGAGATCAGGGCATTTGGATACAAGGGCTCAGTGGATATTGTGAAGAATGGCGGTGCACTGCCTCCGGAGGTCTATGAAGGTTCGCTTGTCGTGGCTTCGTCCAATCTGCCGGGCGTTCTCAATATCGATTTGCTGAAGCCGGGTGCTCTGGTTGTGGACTACAGCTTCCCGCCTGTATTCAAGGTTGATGCGGCTGTGGCGCGTTTTAGCAAGAGACATGATATTCTCTTCACCACCGGCGGCGAGTTGAAGATGCCGACCGTGGTAAAAGAAACCGTCTATCTGCCGGAAGATGCGGCCGCGCTGGCAGAAGGCATGGAAGGTGGATTCATTCAGTTCCTCGGCAAGAGGGACAAGAGAGAAATCACCGGATGTATTTTGGTCAGCTTGCTTACCGGAGCTTCCGACGATGTGAGACCAACTGTAGGACCGGTTTCGACCGAAGATACGGTGGCTCATTATCGCTACCTTGAATCACTGAATGTATCGCCTGCGAGGCTGCAGATGAATGGGTTCTTCCTGCCTGAAGATGTGGTGGGTCGATTCAAGAAAAAGCAGTCTTCAAAGTCGTAAAAAAACTCACATTTTAACATCAGAAGAGCCCCGTTTGTAATGAAAAACATCGGGGCTTTTTTCTATGACACTTCATTATGTAATCGTTTACCAAAGGGGAAATTGAATGATGGTTAGACGATTCGGATTGATTACACTTTTTGCAGGACTGATCATCAGTTTTTGTCTTCCTGTATTCAGTTCTCCTTTATCTTTGGAGCAGCGCTACCGTCTCAAGAAGTATTTGCGCAATACTTTTGCAAAACTGGAGGGCAGGGATCCCGTTCACGTGGTTCTGCTGGGAGACGGAAATCTGAATGGCTATTCTGCAGACGAAATTGAAAGAATTAGCGGCGATGCGTTGAACGGATTTGCCGGAGTTTTTCTAAATAAACTGTCTTCGGAATTCTTTTACACCGGAGGTGTCCGGCAGTTGAATCCCCCTGACGGAGCGGATTTCAAACTCGACGAATCGAGGGGGCCGGAGATTCGTTTTGAAAACCTCGCAGCACCAAATTCCAGTGTTCTTAACGGATTGCAGCGAATATCGAGCGATGCATTTTTGAATGACCCGGATCTGATGATCATTCAGTACGGCGGTACCGATGCGTTGAAGCGAATGTCGATTTTTACTTTCCGAAGAGCGCTGCATCAAATTCTCGGGGAATGCAGAAAGAGAGGCGTCGATGTGATATTACTCGGGCCCACTCCTATCAGCAAAGGGGGCGGAGCGGCAGAGTGGGGCATCACCCGTCCGTTCTCCACAGCTGCTCAGGGAATGGCCAAGGCCCATGATGTAATGTTTATGGATACCGGGAGCTTTTTGATCAGGGCCGGCGGCGCTGCTGACCCGGATGCGGAACCGCTCGCCGGCATGGCGTTGATTGGAGACAAGCTGAAAAGACTGTTTCATGTGGGCGGTAGAGATGTAAATGTTGAAGAGATTCAGTTTTTGAACGCGAAGTCGCATAGCGATCTGGGTCGAAAAATGTTTTACGAGCTGATTCATGGACCTGCCAAGTCTGACTTTTCGGCTGCCGGGACCGCTGCTTTTGGCGAGAAAGGCATGGTGCGGGCGGTCATTTCAATTCGCAATCAGTCGAATAATCCCAAAAGAGGAATCGTCGGAGCCTTGTCAGTCGGTGGCTTGAAGCCGGTCAAAGCCGCACTTCGATATGAGATAGATCCCGGGAAAAGTCAGGAATTTACTTTCGATTACATTCGCCCGGTGGTGGGGCGATCTGAAAGCCGGTTCGATATCGCCTACCCATTGGAAATAGATGATGAATCGATCCGCTTCACTTTTCTTATAGAGGATGGTGTAAAAACGGAATTTCTCGATTTACCTCTTCGAGCTGAGCCACTTTCGATCAACTGGAAATCACAGCAGTATATCAATATCACTAACCAGATACGGTTGGAGTGGGAATTCGTCAGTGGCGCGGCCCGGCCGGTTAGCGGTACTTACCGTTTGAGTATGGGCGGAGGTATTGACAAACCTGCGGCGTTTAAAATTGCACCGCTCGGCAGACAGAGAGGGGCTGCAAATCTCAGGTTCGGAGCTCCTTCCGGTGTCGACTGTTTCCAAACGGATATTTCACTGGAGGTAGAAATCGATGGACACAAATACAGGTTCAACCGCGAAATCGAAGCCACCCGCGATCTGGTTCTCG
>JARGOZ010000023.1:29300-59899 GCA_029213025.1 Verrucomicrobiales bacterium | reverse complement strand
TTGATAACCGCCGCTTTGTCGCGCAGCATGTCGATCAGCATGGAGCGGTGGGAAGATTTTTCGGGACACGGAAAGCGGCCGGTGTGAAAGCCGGGGCCATCAAAATGGGAGATACGCCTTCGGTTGCCTATCTACTGCGTGGCGATGCGGAGAATCCCGTTTCGTTGAGTTGGGGAGGTCAATTCCAGCCGGTAAAGGGTCGGCCGAACTGGTTTACTGATCGTAAAGACCCGGATCTGTCTTTCGGCGGGAAAGACGGAGCGAATACAATAAACCGATGGCGCGAGGATTTTCTCCGGGACTGGCAAAAGCGAATGGATTTCTGCCGCGAGTAAAACCAGCGACTCCGCTGTTGGCGGTCAGGTAAACTTTTTGCCAATCACCGGGATTTTGCGGCGGTGAATCCATAGCACTCCTGCGCTAACAAGGCCGGCGACAACGGCGAGTGTGGCGAGGCTGGCCATTTCGCCGGCGAAACCGAGTTTGGTGATATGGGACATGAGGGCGCCAGCCATCAGTCCTCCAGAAAGCAGGGCTCCCAGGGTGACCGTTCGCGGGATCAGGATCAGGATTACGGCAATCAATTCAGCTATACCGATGCCGATTCGGCCGTAGGGTTCGATGCCGAGTTTGGTAAAGATTTCCACCGATTCCGGGGCACCACTGAATTTAAAGAACAACGTCTGGCCGAGGATCACGGCTACGATGATTCGCAGGGTCCAGTCGATGTAGGTAAATAGCTTTGCCATATAGCGAGTGTGTGATAAGCAATCCGGTCACGCCAGCAAATCTTTTACCACGTGGCCATGCACATCGGTCAGACGGAAATCGCGGCCCTGGGAGCGGAAAGTCAGTTTTTCGTGATTGAAGCCGAGTAAATGAAGAATGGTTGCATTCAGATCGTGGACGTGGACCGGATTCTCCGCTGCGTTGAATCCAAGCTCATCGGTTGTGCCGTGGATATATCCTTTTTTTGTTCCACCACCCGCCATCCACATCGTAAAAGCATTCGGATGGTGATCGCGACCGTCGTTACCGCCCTGAACCATCGGGGTTCGGCCAAATTCACCGCCCCAGATCACCAGGGTATCGTCGAGCATTCCGCGGGCCTTGAGGTCTTTGATCAGAGCCGCTGCAGCCTGATCGGTATCGAGACAGTTCTTTTTAAGATCCCTCGTCAGGCCGCCGTGTTGATCCCACGACTCATGGAAAAGTTCGACAAAGCGAACGCCGCGTTCCACCAGTCGGCGGGCGAGCAGGCAGTTGTTGGCGAATGACGCTTTGCCTGGTTCAGCGCCGTACATTTCAAGAGTCGACCGGGATTCCCGGCTGATGTCGGTCACTTCCGGTGCAACATCCTGCATTCGGTAGGCCATTTCGAAGGCGCTGATTCTGGTCTGAATCTCAGGATCGGCCACGGAATCGAAACGCTTCTGATTCAAGGTATTGATCGCATCAATCGCCGCCCGCTGGGACCGTCGCGTAACTCCTCCGGGATTTGATAAGTAGAGAACCGGATCACCCACCGAGTTGAATGGAACGCCCTGACAAACTGATGGTAAAAATCCGGAACCGAAATTCGAGGAGCCTCCGCTGGGGCCTTTTTTGCCGGAAGATAACACCACAAAAGGTGGTAAATCCTCGGTATCAGTTCCCAGGCCATACACCGACCAGGCACCCAGAGACGGGCGGCCGAACTGCTGTGAACCGGTACTCAGAAAAATCTGCGCCGGGGCATGATTGAATGCATCGGTCTTCATCGAACGGATCCAGGTAATTTCATCCGCTACCGATCCGATGTGGGGAAGGATATCGGCCATTTCCATACCACACTGGCCGTAGTGTTTGAAAGGGAACTTCGGGCCGAGCAGTTTGTTGTCCGGCTTGATAAAGGCGGACTGGTAACCTTCGAGCAGTTCTTTCGGCGGGTTGGTACCGCTCAGTCGCGCCAGCGTTGGTTTGTTCTCGAAAAGGTCGATGTGGCTCGGCGCTCCGCCCATGAACAGAAAGATCACCCGTTTGGCTTTCGCCGGATGGTGCCCGGGCCGCGGGGCGAGGTAGTTCTCCGGTTTTGATGCGGCCGGAGCCGATCCGGAAAGTAGAGAATGTAAAGCGATTCCGCCCAGCCCGATCCCGCAGTCCCGCATGAACCAGCGTCTACTATAGGAAAGTTTGTATTCATCAAATGGATTCATAGTAATACAGAAGTAGGTAATTCAAGACCGGGTGATTGTTTCGTCGAGATTTAACAGAACGCGGGCGACGGTGGTATAGGGATCGCCGTCAGCGGATTGTTTTTCGCGTTCAAATAGTTCGACCAACACGGCGAGTTCGTCTGGTTCGGGAGCCCGGCTCGTGCAGCGGCGAAAAGCCTTCGATAAAGCCGCTTCCAGGCTGCCTTTGGTCGCACGGATTTCGTTGCCGAGTGCTTTAGCGGCCTCCATGGACAGGGGTTCGTTTAATGTAGCCAGGGCCTGCAGCGGGGTGGTTGATTGCGGGCGGCGCACGCAGGCGATCTCCCCGGTCGGCGCATCGAATGCCGAAAGAAACGGGGGCGGGACGGTGCGGAAACGAAAGGTATAGAGCGCCCGGCGATATCGCTTTTCCGGTTCTTTGTCTTCGTTCCAGATTTTGTATCCGTAACTGACCGGCGGATTGAAAAGAAAAGAGGGGATCGGTGGAAATACACTTTCGCCACCGATATCCCGATTAAGGAGCCCGCTCACGGCAAG
This sequence comes from Verrucomicrobiales bacterium, assembly GCA_029213025.1. Lineage (GTDB taxonomy): Bacteria > Verrucomicrobiota > Verrucomicrobiia > Verrucomicrobiales > DEV007 > Arctic95D-9. Next base: position 57,167 of record JARGOZ010000023.1, on the reverse strand, counting down.
TTGGGTATCGCGCACCACTTCGGCATGGGGGCAAAATCTCGGAGCGCGCGCTAACAGGCGGTTGCGGGGATCGCGCTCCGCGAGGTCGGGGCGTAGTCGTGAATCCCGGGCGTAGGTATCCGATGTGACGATGAGTTCGAGGAGATGTTTGAAATCCCAACCTGAATCCATAAACTCCACTGAAAGCCAGTCGAGCAACTCCGGATGAGAGGCGGGCAGTGCCTGGTGCCCGAGGTCTTCTACCGACTCCACAATCCCGATGCCGAAAATTGCCTGCCAGGTTCGGTTTACTATAGTTCGTGCCGTGGTAGGGGCGTCGCGGTCCACCAGCCATTGTGCGAAGGTAAGGCGGGATTCAGGATTTCGGCCTGCGGGTAAGTTATGGAGAAATTCCGGAACATGTGGGACTACCTTTTGTTTCGGGTGTTGCTGTTCGCCGCGATCGAAAAGCCGGGTTGTACGCTTCGTCCCGGTGCGTTCCTTTGCAACAAGCTGCGGGGTCGGCTCCGGATGGCGAGAGCGGATTGATTCCATTTCGTTACTCTGTTTTTCCAACGCCGGATTTACTTTTACCCAGGCATCGAGGATGCGATTGGATTCTTCTGTCGTTCTTGCTGAGGGATCTTTCTCTATAGCCTGTCGTACCAGTGGTGTTTCCGGGTTGTGTTCCGGAAACCGCTGTGGGGATAGAGAAAAGCGAAACCGGCCGAGATTCCGGTGGTGGTTGTCATTGCTGTTCCAACCGCCGTGTTGGCATGCTACTTCGAATCGCAGGTACAGCGGTTTGGCTCCGGAATGATGCAGGGGTTGTTTTAGATTCACTACCAGCACGCGGGGTTGATTGGTTTCGCTGCGATTTGTTTCCGTTGCCCAGGCGGTTTTGAGATCGCCGTCGGTAGCGAAGGCGGCCGGGCCTTCAATCCGGTCGCTATTGGCGTCGCCGTTCTTCCATGGATACTTTTCCGAATCGATAGGTCGCGGCGGCCGGTCGAGATCGGCTTTGGCTGGCTCAAAGGCTACCGGTTTCAGGGAATCGGGGTCCGGTCCGGCGAAAAGTTTCAGTTCGCTCAGTGCGGCGCTTCCTTCCAGGGAACGTCCTGGCCCTTCATAGGTCAAATAGGGATCGGTAAGGAGCTCTAACCGCAGGCTGTTTACCGTTTTCAGCTTTGTTTGACCGGCGAATTTTTCGGTGCTTTTCGCCGGGGAATAGCCCATCGTGATGAGCGAACCATCAGAGCGCGAATAAAATTTCTGACCTCCATCTCCAATCAATTCAGGGGTAACTACGGTCCATTCCGGTTCTGTGGAAAATTGCGATTTGCTTTTTTCGACCCAGGTATGTAATTCGTTTGCCCAGTCCTTTCGGGATGATTTGATTTGCTGCCGGACTGTTTCCAGTTCCGTGTGCAGTTCAGTTATCTGATCGCGTTCCTTTTTTGTATAGTAAGGCACAGTCGACTCATGCGCATTGTTGAGATAGGCAAACAGGCCGTAGTACTCTTCCTGCCGGATCGGATCATATTTGTGCGTGTGGCATTGCGCACATTGCATCGTCAATCCCAGTATAGATTTGCCTATCGCGTCGACACGGTCAAAAATCCCTTCGACACGGAACTGTTCGTATTTGATGGCTCCTTCTTCGTTTACCATTGAGTTGCGCAGAAAACCGGTAGCAACTTTATCGAGCATCGTTGCTCCGGGCAGGAGATCGCCCGCCACCTGTTTGATGACAAACTGGTCGTAGGGTAGATTGTCATTGAAAGCATTGATGACCCAGTCCCGCCACGGCCACACATAGCGAACGGAATCTTTTTCATACCCGTTCGAATCGGCATAGCGCGCCGCATCCATCCACCAGCGCGCCCAGCGTTCCCCGAAGTGCGGAGATTCCAGCAGCTTGTGCACTGCTTTTTGGCGTGCGTTCGGGGATGAATCGCCCAGAAATTGGTCGAGTTCTTCGAGGCTGGGCGGCAGGCCGGTCAAATCGAGTGAAACCCGTCGCAGCCATTTGCTTTTTGGAGCCGACGGCGATGGTGCGAGATTTTCTTTCTGCAGTTTACTCAGCACAAATGCATCGATGGGGTGGCTGGAATCTTCCACCTGCGGCACTGGCGGTTTTACCGGGACTTCGAAAGCCCAGTGGGTTCCCCACTTCGCTCCCTGCTCGATCCACCGTTTCAGAATTTGTATTTCTTCCGGTTTTAGGGCCTCTTTTTTTTTCGGAGGCGGCATCTGTTCGTCCGGATCTTTGGTGGCGATGCGATGAAGCATCTCACTGGCAGCCGGGTTTTCGAGGTCCAGCACTGAGCGCGCGCCTACCTCTGTATCGAGTCGTAGCTCCGCCGCGCGCTCACCTTCATCCGGTCCGTGGCAGGCGTAGCAATTGTTCGACAGGATTGGCTGCACATCCCTCGCAAAATCCACTTCGTCGCCGTGGGTAACCGGGGCCAGCAAAAACAATGCCGGAGCAATCCATCGATACTTTGCGATCATCCGAAAAGCTACGGTGGGCCAGGTCGGGATCAATACCCGTAAAGGAGGGAAACGGGAGTTCGCAAATTATTCGAGTTTCGAATGCGAGCCATCGCAAAAAGGGGCGTTTCCGGTGTGCTTGCACTGGCAGAGAAATGCCTTGCCTGTTTTTTCGGCTGCAAATTTCAAAGGAGAAAATTCGGTACCCTTGTGGCTGCCGTCGCAAAAGGGCTGATTAACGGAATGGCCGCAGGTGCAAAAGAAGTAGGTTTTGCCCTCTTCCAGCTCAACTCCAACAGGTTGCTTTGCCGCAATATTCGGTTCGCTCATACGGGGAGCCTAGCCGATGATTGGATCGATACAATCACGAACTCTGATCAGGGAGCAGTGGTTCTCCGCAGGGCCACCAAATATCAAAATTCGCCGGGGGGAATGAGTAGAGGAGATTTCTATCATTCTATCCGCGAGTTCGATTGACTGCCAATCTGCGCAGGTGGTCTCCTAAAGTTGAAATCATTTTTGCTCGATTTCCTGAAACTGTTATTCCGTTAGCGTCGGCAACGCTTTTAATGGTCTTGGCTGTAAAAATACCCATACTAACAGGTAATTCGTCCCAAGCTTCCTCAACGGTCATTTCGTATCCAACTTTTTCGTGGATACTAGAGAAAGCCTCACACGCCAACTTTACGACTTCATCTGGGGCGCATTCAGGGAAACTGTTGTCGGCCATAATTCGTTTAACCAGGGAATCTTTGCTACCTGTTTTGGGTAATTGATAGATGCCCGCAAGCTTTTTAAGTTCGGGAACAGAAAAATCGGGTAAAAGATCACCTAGAATCTTCTTTTCAACATTTCCACAGTTATTCACATAGTAAAAACCCTCCGCAGTTGTCGCATTCGCCCGGCTATACGCTTCGACATGGTGGACCATCGCCTCGGCATTGTCGAATCGACCGAGAAGATCTGTGAGGAGATCAAATTGTACCAATTTTGATTTAGTTAAATCATCAGCCAGTATCGCCTTAATTCGTGCAATTTCGTAAGCAACTCCCTCTGCCTTGTTACGATCATTTTCCTTAGGAATCCCTATTTTCTTTTTGATGAAATTTTCGAGAGCTAGAGATAATTCACCCTTTGTAGGTCGAGCCGCAATTTTAATACCAAAGTGTTGGCAAACTGATTTGAGAGAACCTGTATCGCTGTTTTTTATATCTTCGATTAACGTGCGGGGGACTGTCCCGGTCTTAGCCGCAGTGTCAATGGCTCTGATCAAAACGTCACGTGTTCGGAATGATTTATTTATCCATTTCAAGAAGTCCTGTAACTGCAACGAACCAAAGGAACGGAACGCCTTCGCAATTGCCTCGCTTTCCGCTACATATGGTTGATGATGTTGCTCCTTTTTTGTGGAAAACAAGGTCATTCCACGCAAAAGATCGGAAAAATGTTCACTCTTCATGATCTTTAACATACGATTATAATCGATCATTCATAGAGAAATGAAACTCAAAAATGAGATTTTTTATTAAATTCCAACTCTGTCCCGGAATTCCAAGCCGAAAGGTGTAAAATTGGTGTTGATATATTGGTTTCCGATTGATGGAACCGGGCCTCCCGGAGGGAGTTCCCCCACATTAAAGTTTGAAAAATGTGGTGAATCTACGATTCCATTTTGGAACAGGGAATGAGAGCCAAAGTCGTCAGATAATTCTTGTCGGATTTTTTCATTGGGACCATTGCCATTGTATCTGTTCAATACTATTCCAGCCAATTCGGGCATCTTTATTCTTTCCGTTTGCAGAAATTTGACTCTCCTCTGCATGCTTTCCACTCCATGACTGGATAATCCGTTTGGTAAAGTGGGGATAATGTAGAAGTCACTGCACGTTAGAGCGTTAATTGTTGAGGCGGTTAAACGTGGGGGGCAATCAAAAATTATTACATCAAATTGATGAAGAATATCCTGATTATGGAAAAATGACCGAAATTGGAATCGGCATTCCTCATTTTCGTAGGCAAGAAGACTCTGGTTAAATGCGTCGACGTATTCCAGAGACTGATGAGCAGGGATCACTTTGCATTTTTGCAATGAACCAGGTAGTTCTTGGGATATCGAATGCAAATTAGGCGTCGTAGCGTCAAATAACCGGCTTGAACTCCCCGCAGAAGCATTATCAAGGGACCCGGGCAAAACATAGTCTGTCAAAGATTGCTGAAAATCGATATCGACAAGAAGAACCGATAAGTTTTGATCACCAGTTGCCAACCATCCTGCTAAGTTTGCAGACAATGTAGTTTTTCCGACACCTCCTTTTAAGTTGATCATACTAACGATCACCGGGGGCCGTTTGCCAGCGGGACAGGGCCGATTGGAACGTTCCAAAAATTTGAAATTTTCTCGCGGGTCAACTTGGAACCAAATCGAGCGATATGGTTCCTTCGGGTCTGGGCTGAAGGCGCTTTGTATATCTGATTTGATTTTCGCAGTCGCACTTTTATAGCGATCTATTGGTGGTTTTATCAAAAGGCGGACTAATCTTTGAAAGAGGCTAAAAATCACCCAAATCGCAAGAAAGCAAAAGGCCGCAAATTTCTGATTGGGAGTGAATGTCAAGAATTTCTCGAACCATTCAGGGGGTGTAAGTTGTTTTGGTAGTACTAGATAAACAGCCGAAATTATTAACGCTGCTGCTGATATTCCCCAATTCACTTTCGGACTAAAAAATATATCGGAGAGTTTCTGAAAACGATTTCCTATTGACATGGGGTTAGGAATTTACACTGTTCTGCAATAAGATTTCAAGGAGTAATCGAAGTTTTGTAAGTAATTGATTTCCATTTAATTCACTGATGATCAGTAGGAAATCAAAATTCCTTAACTAACGTCACCTCCACATCTCCCTCCGCATTCCGGCAAAAAATCCTGCCATTGGCGAGTACGGGGCTGGTCCAGCATTTTCCTTCGAGGATCTTTTGCTGCAGGACTGGCTGAAAGCCTTCGGGCGAGGCTATGAGTATAGTCAGCGTGCCGAGATCAAATACGATTACATGCTGGTCGGCGGCGATCAGGCCTCCGCTGCCGAAGCCTTCTTTACTCCAGATGGTTGCGCCGGTGCCGGCATCGGTACAGACCAACTCAGTCGGCCGGTGGGTGGTACCGTGAATGGAGTAGATGTATCCGTCGATCAGCACTCCGGGATTGAAATACCATTTCAGATCGCGCTGATGCCAGATTTCTACAGGCGGACTTCCGTCGGGGGCGGGGCGGAGGCGTTTTGTTCCGGATGCGGATGAAACTACGATATCATTGTCTACCAGTAACGGGTCGGCCGCATTTACATTGCGGCTGGATTTCCACGGGTATTCCCAGTTTTTTGAGCCGTCACTGCTGTTAATCGAAAGTAGAGATTTGGCCGAGAAGTAGAGATGGATTTTTCCCTGAGGAACGAAAGTGGCATACCCGGACGTGTCGTTATCCGGCAGCCATATCGTCTCTCCCGTGTGGCGGTCCAGAGCGATGCCTTGACGGCCGGCTGACAGCAAAACGCGGTCGCCGTCGATGAAGGCGGAGCCGGCGAAACTCCACTCGGGGAGTTTCAGGTCGTGGTCTTCTACCAAATCCCGTGACCAGACGACTTCCCCGGTTGCGAGATCGAGGCAAAATGCGTGGCCCTTTTTGGATAAGGTATAGACCAGGTTTTCATGAACGGAGGGTGTTCCACCGGGGCCGCCTTCGTAGTAGAGCGGATCAAGTGGGCAGGGGTAGCTGTGTTGCCACAGCACTTTGCCGGTTTTTGCATCGAGGCACCAAACGGTATCTTCATCGTTGCTGTTGCCCATGGTTAACACGCGGTTGTCCACTACAGAAAATGAGGAGAACCCGGTTCCTACTTTGGCATTCCATAGCACCGGTAGAGATTCAGGCAGGTTTTTCGGTATTTTTTCGGCGGTTTTGCCGTCAAATTTTGGACCCCGCCAGTTCGGCCAATCATCGGCTGAGACACTGAAAAAATGGAGTACGCAGATTCCAAAGACGAGGGGCAGGGTGTGTTTCATCCGGAAAGATGAGTGGTTCGGGGCGCGGAGGTAATCGGCTCAAACACGTGTTGTGCGCGGATTTACCTGCTTGATGCGGTGGCTTTCACTGCTTCGGAAACGAGGATACTTTGCACCCACGGGTCGGATGTGATCGCCAGATGGGAATCATCGCTGAGAGCGCCTTCGAAGTCTTTTTCGGTGAGATTGATTTTGGTAATTTTCGTTCGATCCGATTCGGTTATGACGGGATTTCCCCGCATAATGGAATTCCATTTTTGCCAAATCTCCGGTCGATAGGCTACGAAGCAATGCCGGACGTTGCACGGCACTGGTTCGAAGAATGAGGGATCGATTAAAATCACAGTATCGACCTCGATATCGTGTTGTTTCAGGATCGTGGCTACCTGTCTTGTGCCACTGCCGCCGGTTGCGTAACCCATGAGAACGACCGGACTGAGATCACCCCGGGACCGGCGCTGCGGGATCCGTTTGGCTACCTGCTTGGCGTCCGCACTAAGCCAGGTAGTCGAGGAAATGCCGCACTCCGCGAGCCGTGCCTGGAGCTGCTCACGTCCCTTCATGTATCCTCCGAGGCCGCGGAAGATGTCGACGTGCCTGCCGCTGTCGACCGCATTGAACGCAGATGATTTTCCGCCACTGGTCAGCGGCATCTCACAAGTTGAGCATCCGAACTGGGCACAAATGGCCACGGAGAGCAAAACGCGACCGACTATGAATTTACCTGCCATGGGAACAGGCCGTCAGCCTACGAATGCTGATCACCCGCGCAAGAGAAAGTTGGCGAGAGGAAAGGTACTCTTTATTCTTTCCACCAGTCCGGATTGCGCTCCCAGCTGCTTTCGCTTCCGGATGGTTTTGTGTCACGTGCGACCGGCTTGTCTTCCTCCTCCAGCTCGTCGAGGAGGTCGGAGGCTGCGGCGCAACGTTTTGAGGCATTTCTCCGGATCGACAGCACGAGAAACGAGACAAATCCGATGACGACGAAAAATTTTACGACAACAAAGAGAGCAAGAAGATTCTTCCTGTTCTCAATGCTCAAGTCGCCAAATAATTGATCGAACACAGACATCATGGATCAAAAAACAATTACGTTTGCTTCAAGAGTCAGGATATCTTCGGATCGGCAAACTGTAAAGAGGCGGCTCGATTGTACCCTGTTGGATCCGCCACTGTACCCTGTTGGGTCTATATCAAAATATCCTTTACGACGTGTGCTTCCTCCACTCCGGTGAGTCTTTGTTCCAGGCCCTGAAAGGGGTAGGTGAACTTGCGATCATTGACTCCCATACAGTGGAGAATCGTGGCATTGAGATCATTCAAGTGTACCGGGTTCTCAGTGATGTTGTAGCTGAAATCATCGGTTTCTCCGTAGGTAAGACCTTTTTTGATTCCGGCTCCTGCCATCCACATACAGAAATTGCGCGGGTGGTGATCGCGACCGTAGTTCTCTTTGGTCAGTTTGCCCTGCGAATACACCGTCCGCCCGAACTCGCCTCCGAAGACAACAAGCGTATCATCGAGGAGGCCGCGCAGTCTTAAGTCCTGCATCAATCCCGCCGTCGGCTGATCCACATCCATGCACTGGCCTTTGATCAACTTTGGCAGGTTGCCGTGCTGATCCCAGCCGCGGTGAAGAATTTGCACGACCCGTGTGCCGCGTTCCATCAGGCGGCGGGCCATAATTGCACTGTGGGCGTAGCTGCCGGGTTTCTCTACTTCGGGACCGTAGAGTTCCAAAGTTGATTTAGTTTCTTTACTCAGATCGGCTAATTCCGGTACACTGGTTTGCATACGGAAGGCCATTTCGTATTGCGCAATTCGCGTCTGCGTTTCGGGATCGCCAAGCCGGTTATAGTTCTTTTGATTGAGCCGGTTCAGTGCATCCAGCATAGTTCGCCGGTCATTGCCGGTAACTCCAGGAGGATTTTTGACATAGAGCACGGGATCGCCCTGGCCGCGTAATGCCACTCCGTCATATTTCGTGGGCAGAAAGCCGCTGCTCCACATTCTGGTAAACAAGGCCTGAGCCTGACTGGCTTTCGGAAAAGTGGGCGTAAAAACCACAAAGGCCGGTAAATCGTTACTTTCACTGCCGAGACCATAGCTGATCCACGAACCCAGGCTGGGCTTGCCCGGGATTTCACTGCCGGTCATCACAAAAGTGCACGCCGGGTCATGATTAATCGCATCGGTATGAACCGTTTTGATCATCGTGATTTCGTCGGCGATTCCCTGCATGTGAGGGATGAGTTCGCTCATCAGCATCCCCGAGTGGCCGCAGCGGGAAAATTCGAACATACTCGGGGCACAGGGAAATCTCGCCTGCCCGCTGGTCATGGTAGTGATTCTCTGGTTGTTTCGTACCGAATCGGGTAGATCTACATCGAAGTATTTCTGTAGTTGGGGTTTGTAGTCGAAAAGATCGATCTGCGAAGGCGCCCCGTTCATGTGCAGGTAGATAAGCCGCTTCGCTTTCGGGGCGAAATGCGGCAGTCCAGGCAGGGGTGGGTGAACGACGGATTCCGGTTTGCTCGCGCCGAGTCCGGTGGTGCGTCCCATTAGCCCTGCCAGGGCGAGCCCGCCGACTTTCAGACCGGCGCCTTCGAAAAATTGGCGGCGGGTCTGTTGGTTGTGAAATTCGATAGCCGGGTTCATATCGTTAATTTTTACACACAGTTTCGTCGAGGTTGAGAATCAGATTGGCCACCAGGGTGTAAGCAGCCAACTCCGGTTTTGACAGGGAATCATCCGGTTTGCTTTCTCCGTACGTGATCAGTTCGGCGGCGGCATTTTCATCAGACAAATACCGGTTTCGATGTTGATCGAGAGCGTTTTTTACTACCTGAACTTCCTCTTTATCGGGATACCGGGATGTAGCGGCCCGCCACGCCCAGCGGATCTTTTCCGCGTCGGATTCACCACCCTCCTGTAAAATCCGATGGGCGAAATTCCGTGCCGCTTCGATGTGTTGGATGTCATTCATCAGCTGTAGCGCCTGGAGCGGGGTGTTGCTCACTCCGCGAGCCGTGCAGCTTTGCTCGCGGTTGGGTGCATCGAAAGTAGACATAAACGGAGGCGGCGCAGTTCGTTTGATAAAGGTATATAGACTGCGGCGATAGAGAGCTTCTCCGCTATCCTGTTTGTAGTAGCGGGTATTGCTGCTGCCGAAACCGACCGGTTCCCAGATGTTTGGCGGCTGGTAGGGTTTTACTCCTTTACCACCCGGTTTATTTACCAAAAGGCCGCTGACAAACAGGGCCTGGTCGCGCAGCACTTCGGCATCGAGCCGGTACCTCGGTCCACGGGACAACAGTCGGTTTTCCGGATCGCGGGCGAGTAACTCCGGTGTTACCTTTGTAGATTGGCGATAGGCGTGGCTCATCACGATTCGTTTCAGGAATTTCTTTGTATCCCAGCCGTCTTCGACAAATTGAACCGCCAGCCAGTCGAGCAATTCGGGATGACTGGGCGGTTCACCCTGCGAGCCGAAATCAGAGCTGGTTTTGACCAGCCCGGTACCAAAGAGTTGCTGCCAGAATCGATTCACCGTAACCCGCGCGGTAAGCGGGTGTTCGCCACTGACCAGCCAGTTGGCCAGATCAAGACGGTTGTAGTCGCGATCGTTCGGTTTTGCGGGGAGTTCAGGAAGGAACGACGGCACGTTACGGCTGACTTTTTCGCCCGGGTTGTCATACTGGCCGCGCTGCATGACAAAGCTTTCTCTCGGTTCGGTAAGGTCGGCCATGACGAAGGTAATCGGGGTGTCTTTTTCGATAGCGGCTTTTTCCTTTTCGAACGGAGCTTTTTCGGATTCGAGGGGATCGAGTATATTTCTCGCGCCTGCATAAAAGTGGCCCAGCCAGAATGTATATACCTGCTGCTTTTCTTTATCCGTCCATGTATCCGGCTTTTTACCCCGAACCAGTTGTCGAAGACCTTCCGGCAGTTCGTTGTTGCGTTTCCCCTGGTTCTGCTTTTTCCATACTTCCCACGACCACAGCGAATCATTGGCCGGGTCGGTTTTCGCTGCTATTCCGAGGTGGTCCCAGTATACGGTTCCCCCGAACTGGGTAAAGGCGTAGCCGTCCACTTTCGTTCCCGGTTTCAGACCGATTTTTGCAGCGGGAAATTCCAGACGCACCCATTCACCGGTTTTCGGGAGTTCACCCATATGGACCTTTTCGAAGGTGCCGGGCTTTCCGTAGCCAATCTTATCCTGAGTTCCCCATATCGCCCGGTTTTTCCAGCCTCCGGTATGAAACTGCAGCATAATGGCCCGGGGCGGATTTTCGGGATCGAGGTAACAATACACAAAGATCTTTCCTGATGCCGGAATCGGGTAGCTGCCCATTCCTGTACAAAAATCCTGTGCCACGGTAGCATCGGCTGTTCGTTTGATTGCCCGTTCGCCGCTATACACTTTGCCGTTTTCTTTTGTCACGAATTGCACCGGTGGTCCGCCGTTGGAATGTAGTTTTGCGCCCTTTGGGAAACCGTCCTCAAACCAGATTGTCTCTGTGGTAGTGGCCGGCGGGGCAGGGGTGAGCGAAGCGGGATCGGTGTATTTAATTTTCTGTATCGCGGAGGCTATTCTTTGGTCTGTCTCTTTGATCTTTTCATCCAGTTCGCCGAGTCGCTTTTCGCTATCCGGGGAGGTGAGTTTGAGAATGGGCGGAGTATCGATTTTGTTGCCGTCCATAGCCGGGTCGGCGGCGCTGTGAAAAAAGGCATAGAGAGAATAGTAGTCTTTCGTGGACAGGGGATCGAATTTGTGATCGTGACAAACGGCACACCCGGCAGTCAGGCCCATCCATACTTCGACAGCCGTAGAGGTCCGGTCGACAGCGTATCGGTAGATCCATTCCTCTTTGATACTGCCGCCTTCACTGGTAGTAACATTGCAGCGGTTGAAGCCGGATGCGATGAGCTGTTCCCTGGTGGGATCGGTAAGTAAATCCCCGGCAAGCTGCCAACGGGTGAATTCATCGAATGGAAGATTTTGATTAAAAGCCCGTACCACCCAGTCGCGATAGGGCCACATCGATCTTTCGTTATCGAGATGCAGCCCGTGGGTGTCGGCATATCGAGCCAGATCCAGCCAGTAACGGGCCATATGTTCGCCAAAGGACGGGCGATCGAGCAGAGAGTCGACGAGGCGGGAGTAGGCATCCGGACTCTGATCATCGAGAAAAGCGGTCACTTCCTGTGGCGTAGGGGGCAGGCCGGTGAGATCCAGAGTGACGCGACGAATCGAATATTCCCGGTTGGCTGCGGGAGACGGTTGCAGGCCTTCTTTGGCGAGGCGGGTCTGGATAAAAGCGTCGATTTCATTTCCCTGGTCCCCTTTCGCAGGAACGGGCGGTTTCTCCGGTGCGATGAAAGACCAGTGGATCTCATATTCAGCACCTTGCTCGATCCATTTCTTTATGGTCGCGCGGTGATCATCGGTCAATTTTGCGTGAAAATCCGGCGGGGGCATCAGTTCATCTTCATCTTCCGAGGTGATTCGCTGCCAAACTTCACTTTTTTCGGGATTTCCGGGAACGATCGCATGATAAGCGCCTTCTTCTGTATCGAGTCGGAGATCCGCCTTGCGTTCCTTTTCATCAAAGCCGTGGCAGGCGAAGCAGTGGTTGGAAAGAATCGGGCGAATATCCCGGTTGAACGTGATTTTGTCTTCACTTCCGCGTGAGGAAATCCAAAAGGTGGACACGAAAACTATGGAAAGTAGAAGTCTCATACCGGTACCAAGATAGAATGGATGCTTTGCAGCGACAATGTCGCATTCAAGTCCCTCGTTTTGGACCTGATCAGTAAAAGGGCGACAGCCCGGGAGACAACAGTCGAATGCCGTAAATTTTGGGGTCTTTCTTGATCAACGGCAACGCCGTTGCGCAACACAGCCCCGGGTTGGTCGTAGCGCCTACCCGGGGATTGAAGAAACCACGGTCTTGATCTCTGAAGGAGATCTGAAACCTTTCGCAAGTCCTCCAGGCTTGTGAAAGCGCCTTGACGATTCTGTTCCCATGGTAGCCTACGTTTTACTCCCTCCTCCGCTATTCAATGGCGTGCAAGCCGGCAACCATGGCTTGTGTTGCGAAACGGCGTTGCCGTAGGTAAGAATCACCGGTCGAAACCGGAGCAAATCCTGGTGCGTTCCATGCTATAATCTCCTTTTCCGGACTTGAGACTTTACCGAATCGAACTTTTATATCCCATGAAATTTCTTATCGCGGTTGTGGCAGCTTTTCTCTGCGCAATAGCTTCGGCTGCGGAGCGCCCGAATTTTGTGCTGATTCTGATCGATGACATGGGTTTCGGCGATATTGAACCGTTTGGCTCCAAAGTGAATTCGACTCCGAATCTAAATCGGATGGCGGCGGAAGGTATGAGACTGACTAGTTTTTATGCGGCTCCGGTCTGTTCGGCTTCCCGGGCCCAGCTCTTAACAGGCTGTTATGCTCCACGCGTCTCCGTGCCGGGTGTCTTTTTTCCGAGGCAGGCGGAAGGTCTGAACCCGGAAGAATATACCATAGCCGAGTATTTGAAAGAGGCTGACTATGCTACCACCTGTATCGGCAAATGGCATCTGGGGGACCAGATTGCGTTTCTGCCCACCAGGCAGGGATTTGATTCCTATCTCGGAATTCCCTATTCGAATGATATGCCGCGGAAATCGACCAGAACCGGTCGAAAAGTGACTCCTCTACTGAGAAATGAAAAAGTAGCGGAACTTCTGGAAGATGAGGGGCAGCGTCGCGTTACCAGGGAATACACCGAAGAAGCGGTCAATTTTATATTGTCGCACTCAGCCGGTGATCAACCGTTCTTTCTCTACCTGCCTCACACAGCTATGCATGTGCCTCTCTATCCGCACAAAGAATTCTCCGGAAAGTCGCGCAACGGTGTTTACGGAGACTGGGTGTCGGAGGTTGACTGGTCGGTAGGGGCTATTCTGGAGACGCTTGATCAATCGGGATTGTCTGAGAACACGCTGGTTGTGTTCACCAGTGATAATGGACCGTGGGCATCCAAAGGGAAAGCGGGCGGTGAGACCGGCCCGCTGCGCGGGAGTAAAGGGGGCACTCTGGAGGGAGGAGTCCGCGTCCCTGCTATCATGCGGTGGCCCGGTCGGATCGCGCCGGGAACTACATCCGACGCGATTTGTGGAACTACCGATATGTTACCTACTTTTGCCGCTCTGGCCGGGGTGGAACTGAAGGATGATCGCCGGATAGACGGAATCGATATCATCAATGTGCTGGAAGGCCGGGCGGAACAGTCCGACCGGGAAGCCTGGTATTATTTTGGCGGGTCGGAATTACAGGCGGTACGTCAGGGACCGTGGAAACTGGCGGTGGCTCCGCAGAAAATCGGAATGGGGTTTTCGATCATTCACAAAGATCTAAGGCGCGCCGGTCGACTTTACAATCTGGAAGAGGAGATTGGTGAAAAGACCGATGTAGCAAAAAGTCATCCTGACATTGTCCGAAGATTAAAGAGCCTGGCCGATGCCAAAAGGGCGGAACTTGCGGCAAACAAACGGCCCGCCGGTAGAGTGGAAAAGCCGGTAATGCTTTTCCCGTCGGACTCACCGTCCCGCAGTATCAAATCGATGATCCAAAGTAAGTAAACCGGCTTACTTCAGATGTTGTGTGAAAAACTGCGCTGACTTTTCCACACAGGTATCAAACCATTTCTGACCGCGCAGAAATCCGTGGGGACCACCGCTAATTTCGATAAAGCCGGTTTCCAAATTGAGTGCTTTCATTTGAGCGCGAAACGTTTCCGCTCTCGTGCTGAGGTCATCAAATTCGCCTGCCATAAACAGGATCGGTGGATCTTTCGCATCGAGATGAGTGAGCGGCGAAGCGAGGCGGTAAGACTCCGGTTCATCGGACTGGGCGCCGCCGAGAAAATTCCGCCATAATTCGCTGGTTTCCGATATATCGCGGATTCGATCCGACATTGCATCCGTTTGCGCGCCGAGAGCAACTGCCGCTTGAATTCTACTGCTGAGATCGTTGTTACCCCCGTCGCCTTCCAGTTGGCCTGCGCCTCCGGATGTAGCCAGCAAGGCGGTAAGGTGGCCGCCGGCGGAAAGTCCGGTCGCACCGATTTTTTCCGGATCGATGCCATACTTTTCCGCATTCGCCCGCATCCAGCGCACCGCGGCTTTGGCATCGTGAATCGCGGCGGGAAACATAGCTTCACCGCTGAGCCGGTAGGAAATCGTAGCGGTCACAAAGCCGCGCGCCGCGAGCGCCATCGCCAAATCGGCGTGACTTTCCCGGTTGCCTTTCATCCAGCCACCGCCGTGGATGCAGATAATGCCGGGAAGCGGTTTGTCAGTCGTTGTTGCGGGTCGATACAGATCAAGCTGTAGTTCTCTTTCGCCATACTTTGCGTAGGTGAGGTTCTTGTCCTTTTGCAGCGAATCTATAGTTGCGGCATCCAGCCTTGTGATAGTCCCCGGGTGGGCTCTCGGCAGCAACTGTCGAAGTAGAAAACCGGTGATCACGTTGATGTCCTGCGACTCTTTCGGCAGTGAGTGTCCGCCGCCCTCTACGATGCGGAGTTGTGACCTTGCTCCAACTTTCTTCAGCGCCTGATGTAGATTTTTTGCATGGGCGATTGGAACAATATTGTCAGCTGTGCCGTGGACCAGCAGCACCGGCGGATCGTCTTTGGAGGCGAATGTGAGCGGTGAGACTGAAGCTTTTTTATCGCTGTCCATTTCCGCAGCGGGAGTTCCCGGTTTGTATCCGATCAACTGCCGATACGCCGGATGAGTGTGCTCCATCGTTTCGAGCAGGCTCCAGTCCGTAGGCCCGGCGAGGCTGACCGCGCAGGTAAGGCGGGACGACTGCCTTTCTACCGGATCTTCCGAGTCGGGATTTGCCATATCGTCGTGCAAAGCGAGCCACAGCGAAAGATGGGCTCCGGCGGAATTGCCGATCGCCGCGACTTTTGCGGGATCGATATTCCATTTCCCGGCGTTGTGGCGGATGAACTGGATCGCCCGCGCGCAGTCGTTCACCTGGGCCGGATGGACGGCGACATCGGTAAAGCGGTATTCCACGGAAACTACCGAATACTGCCCCCGGGCAACAGCCGTACGGAGGTAGGTAGGGATCCGGTTTTTCGAGCCGGCCCGCCAACCTCCGCCGTGGATATAGACAACCACCGGTAGGGGAGTTTCTGACTTTGCCTGATAGACATCCAGCGACTGAGCGGGATCCACCCTGTCGTATGCGATATTGGCATGAGTAGGAGTTAGCGAGGTGCCCTGCCCGAGTACAAAACAGGGAAGAAAGATCGAAATAACAGCGAAAAGTCCGGCGCGTAACATGGCAAATCTATCATCTGTGAAGCCTTCGCTGGCAAGAGGATGAATCGACAGCTTTGCGTCAGGAATGTAATTTCGGGAACAGTGGAATCAGTTAAACTGAAGTTGGAAAAGGATGAATATTGGTATCTCTCGAATACGGCGTTTTCTGCGATTGAAGTGGTTGATTCTACTCATCGCTTTTCCGGCCTTCGTGATTTGGTTGTTCTGGCCGGTGACGACTTATGATGGATATGCTCCTACCTATATTGCAGTGGACAATGGAAAGGATTTTCTCGGGGTGGTGACTGTGAAGAAGTTTGCCAACCCATGGGAAGCCGCCGCGTTTCTTTCCGATGCGACGTCGCCGGCTTTCCGGGGATTATTACCGAAGAAATCGAGTATCAAATGTGTGTGGTCTACCAAAAAGGGGACGAGTCTTCCCGGGGATCTGTATTTCCGGCGGGAGAATTTGGTATGGAAGATCGCGCCGGCTGATGCCATACGCGACGGCAAGAGAGGCGACAAAGTCTGGATGGATGCGATCGAATCTCTCGCTGGTCAGACGAATCGCATCTTTACGACGGGAACACTGCAGTCCAGCCAAATTGAGGTGAAAAAAGTGACCCGGTTTCAGGTATTCTTCACCAAACCATGGGATGATTTTACCGACAGACTACGGAAAATCTTTTAGCACGGGGCCCGGGGAATCCATGAGTTCTTCGAGCAGCGGGGATATGTCGTGCTGCTTCAGGAAGGCATCGAGTTTGGTAGAGTTCTGTTGCGAAAGATCCCAGGGATCATAGGAAAATTCGTTTCCGTAGATTTTGGCAAATGTGTTGGTTGTCAGGATGCGGACGTGCAGTTTTTCGTCTTTGAGAAAGCGGGCGAATCTGCCGGGGTTGTGTTTGATCTCGTCGGGCAGACGGGTTTCGGCGAATTCGACAGCGCGGGGGACTTCGTCATTAAAGTCTTCGAAAAATTCATTGATCGCCGCGTATTGATCATCGAAAAGGCCGCTGCGAAAGCGGGCGCTCAACTCATCGGCGAACTCGCGCGCGGCTTTTTCCTCCGCCGCGATCGCATCGGTCGAAACCGTGATAGCCGACATTTCCGCCCAGGCCATAAATACATCAACGGGCATAAAGCCCGAAGTTTTCTCTACTTTCTTCAGCTCCGGATCACCCATCACCATGGCGGGGACTCCGGTGACGCGGTAGCGGGCAATAAGGTCTTTGCCGGTATCGTAGTCGATCTGTAAAAGAATGAAGTTTTCATTGAGATACTGACTTACTTTCGGTTTGGAGAGCGTTTCCTTCTCCATTGTTTGGCAGAAGTGACACCAGTCAGCGGTAAACATCAGGAGAATCGGTTTGCGCTGGCTTTTGGCGTCTTTTTTCGCCGTTGATTCGTCGGTATGCCATGCGAGTTCCACCGCCGTATCTGAAGGCTTTTTTTCCTGAGCAAGCCCGCAGGCGAAAGTAAGCAGCAAAAGGGTAATGATCCGGTTCATGGTTCTTTTCCGTGTCGAATTAGAGGCCAGAACTCCTCCCATTTGAATGGCCGGGAAAACTCGCCGTGATGACATTTGGTGCAGTCGGAAGCTCCCAGCGGGCGGAACTGAAAGGTTACTTTCGAAGGGTCCCCGAGGGCGCGTTGTTTGATATGCTCCGAACCGGGACCGTGGCAGGATTCGCAGCCGACGTTGGTGAGGCGGGTTTCCCCGTATTCTCTGCGGTATCCCGATGTTTCGCCGAAACCTACCGAGTGGCAACCAATGCAATTCGGGTCCGCGTCGGTGCGGCCTTTTACCAGGGTGGTGAAGGCGTGGGCGTGGCGGGATTTCTGCCATGCGGCGTAAGCGGTGGGGTGGCAGGCGGCACAGGACTGGGAGCCAGTATATTCGTGGCCGAAGTCGGAACCGGGAATGACGGAGTCGTCGGATGCCGAGCCGGGCGTGTCTATAGCAAGTTCGGTGTTTCGAATCAGTTCGCGGTACTCTTTTGATATAGCGAGGATTTCCGGTGATTGCGGAATTCCCTCTTCCATAAGATGAATATCAAATTCGGGATCTGTAGTGCCGCTGTCTGTAACTGTTACTTTTAGATCACCGACGGCGCGGGCCTGATTCGTGGTGAAAAGGATGAGACTTTCGTTTTCTGTAACCAGTTCCTGAGACGGTTGGGGAACATCGCCTCCGAGAATCACATCCAGCTCGTAGAATTGTTTGGCCAGGGAACGCATTGTTTCTTCGGTAGTAAAAGCGAGCAGTATTGTGAGGTCCGGTTTGTGTTCGGATTCGATGCCGGGAAGCAGGTTGCTGAGGGTGGTTTCCATGGCTACGGCTTCGAGGTTTTTTCCTATCGTATTCGCGACGCTTTTGGGATCAATCAGGCCTATAACAGCGATTTTTCGGTTTTGGGAATCGATGATTCGATAGGCCGGTAAAACCGGTTCGCCGGAGATGGAGTCGATGAGATTGGCACTGATCAGAGGGGCGCCGGTTTTTGCCACAAGAGTTTGCAGGTCGGAGGCGGAAAGCGAGGCTTCCCTGGAACCTGCGTTCAGAGCTGAGTAGTTGAGCCTTTGAAAAGCGGCGGCGAGGTGTTCGTAGTGAATTACATCGTAGTCGGTGGTTCCCTTGAGAGCGTCTCCGACATCGAGCCGCAGGGAAGTCGCTTCGGGGTCATTGTATTTGAGCCAGGTATCAATCCGGGTCAGGCCACCGTATTGACCGGTGAAACAACCGCAGGGCTCGAGCCGACCATTTACGTCGGCCGTGAAGTAGATTTGAAAAAGTGTATCCGGGGCATCCTCTTTCCTGCAGGAAGTAGAGAAGAGAGCGGTAAACAGGAAGATGGTTACAGCCTTCAACAGGTTTGCCCGGGGCGGGATTACCTGTTCCCGGGTAGGTGATCGGAGGATCGTACAGGGTACAGTTGCAGACGCAACAGGGTACAATCCGGGACCTAACAGGGTACAATCCGGTTTAGTAAAGAAGGGCATACGTTAGAATATTGACATTCAGATCGCTGGCCTGGGTGATTTCGTCTCCTCCGCAACAGCAACAACCTTTTGCATAACGGGCTTCGTTTACTCCGTCGAGTGTATATACCAAAGCGAGGCGTCCGTTGATAAAGATTCCTTCGAGGTGGGTGGTGTGTTTGCGCTTTGTCGTAAGGCGGGTGATTTCGCGAACTGTCTTAAAAATCAAATGGTTCATGGGAATTTTTACGAGTTCGTTATCGGGAAAGATGGCTTTGATTTCCGCGCGAAACGAGCGGTCCCAGTTTTCGTCGGAGCAACCGGGGCTGGAAATGATAAAGCCACCTTTGATGAGATAGTCGCGTAGATTTTTTCTCTCGTCTTCGCTTAGTTTAAACGAATTTTCCCCTGACCAGGCGCAGAACGGGGTATCAAAAATTTCATTGCTGTCGAGCCGGACGGGTTTGAATTTCGGGACAACTTCGAGATGCGTTTCGCGTTTGAATCTCTGGAGGAATTTATCGGCAAAACACACGGCTGTTCGATTTCCTGAGTAGATCAAATTTCCGCACTGAATCCGATAGGAATTATTCAGGGTAGAGAGATCTGCCTCTTCGCACTGGACCGTGGTCGCGAGTAGAGAGAGGGTGAGGAGGTATAGGGAA
This sequence comes from Verrucomicrobiales bacterium, assembly GCA_029213025.1. Taxonomy (GTDB): domain Bacteria; phylum Verrucomicrobiota; class Verrucomicrobiia; order Verrucomicrobiales; family DEV007; genus Arctic95D-9. The sequence continues at coordinate 37,658 of JARGOZ010000023.1, read as the reverse complement.
AGGTGTTTCATGAAAGTTGTTTTTAATATAGAATTCACGGGGTGTGTAGAAACCGATTTCGTTTTTTTGCACGGATGGAACATGGATGATGCATGAATTTCACGGATGGGAACTGAGTTGGGCCGGGCAGGCTTGATCCATGTCATCCTGTTTATCCATGCATTGAGGCGTAACGGAAACATTGTTATGGATCTTTCGGGGCGGGTTCCGGTTTTGTTGCTTTTGGGCGGGTGAGGGCGCGGAAATATTCTTCTACAATTCCGCGGTATTGTTCGGCGAGGATTTCGGGAGTGACGGTTTTTGATTCCCGGGTGGCGGGTTTGATTTCCGGCAACACATCGGCTTTTCCCATACTGTCGGAAGCTGTGGTTTCGCCGGGAGTTCCGGGGCCGTTTTTCCGGCTGTTCCCTTTCCCTCCGTTGTGGTTTCCCAATTCGCTGTCACCACCCAGCATACCCATATTCGGGCTTTGAGTCGTGCCGAACAAGCCACCGTTGCCGGCGGAGCCCATTCCCGAACCGCCAGTGCCACCCATACCCATACCCTGGCCGTTGCCCTGGTTAAACAGGCGGGACTGCATCATTTGTCCGAAGGTGTTTCCGGGGTTCATCCCGTTCAGTGACAGGAATTGATCGATTTCGTCACTCATACCCTGACCGCCGTTTTGGCAGGCTTCGCATCCACTCATGATTTGCTCCATTTCGCGGCGAAGCCGTTCGGAGCGCTCGGCGGACTGCTGACCTTTGCCTTCGATCATCGCTTCGCTTGAATTTTGTGCCAGCTCGGGAAGGCGGGCCTGATCGATCTGCTCGGCGAGCCCGCTACCGCTTTCCGCTGCTTTGGGGAAATTTTCCTCAGCCGCAGCGGCGTCCTGTTTCAGCTTTTCGGAGAGTTCTTCGAGTTGACGCCGGACTGATTCCTCCCGCGCGGCGAGATTTTGCAGGGCCAGTTTATCGGCGTTATCGAGTTGTCGCCCGGACTGGTAGGGTTGGCTTTGTTCCGCGATTTCGGCCTGTTGCTGATAGAGTTCTTTGAAGTGGTTGAAATCCTGCATCAGTTCATGCATTTGGGCCATTTCCTTCAGCGGCTCTGCTACATCTTTCTCCTGTTCTTCGCGGGATCCCCGCATGTTTTCGAGTTGATCCTGCGCTGCCTGTCGAGCGAGCTTTGAGTCGTTGTTTTGTTGCGCTGCTTCGTTGGCCATTTGGTTGAGCTCTGCAGATTGCCGTAGTTCATCGGCCCGCTCGCTGAGTTTTTCCTGCAGACTTTTCTCTATATCATACAGCGGGTTGTCTCTGGAAAAATTGTCCATCGCATCGGCGTGCTCTTTGATCGCTTCATTGAGGTCGCTTTGTTGGGCGAGGAGCTCGTCGAGTTTTTCCTTTTGTTCGTCCTCGCCGAGTTCGTTTAGCTTTTCGAGTTCTTCGGCAATTTTCTCCTGTTGCTCTACCAGATCGTCAAAGTTTTCCAACATCCGGTCAAACTTATCTTCGATCATTGAAAGGTCGGCCTCGGTTCGCATTCTTTCGTTGTAGTCATCTTCCGAGATCACGAGTAGATGCCGGGTTTCGCTGCGGGCGAGGTGTGGTGTTGGGCAGTTGTCGGTGGCCTCGGCAAAAAAGGAGATCACATCGCCGGGGGAGACACCCAGTTTTGGAAGGTGAAAATTTACCCGTTGGTTTTGGCTTTTGGGTTGATCGGAAAAAGTATAGATTTTCGGCGGGGAATACTGATTGTTTAAAGCCCGATGAAGACGAAGGCTGTCGATGCCGTAGTCGTCGGTCATTTCGATAGCCGCATTTAGCTCGTGGGTGATTACGATGAATGAATCACTGTAGGGTTCGGTGATGCGGATCGCGGGGGAGAGATCGTTGGTCACGGTGAGTCCGCCGGAAAGTATGGCATCGGAAGGAATACCGGTGATGTCTTTGATCTTGAACTCCAGGCGCGCTGAGCCTCTCGCCATGATCGATCCGACTACCTTTTCGGGATGTTCTTCGGCCGGGTGCATTTCGACAACGGAAGTTTCCCCTTCGGTGGAGGTGACTTTGATTTCACCTCCGGAAAGCGGACGGTTCGACTCGATAGAGAAAGTCAGCATGCTGTCCGCGAGTGCCTGGATCGTTTTATAGTGATAGGGAATCTCCCTCGGTTTGGTGCGGGTGTATTCCGGCAGAGCGATTTCCACTTTCGATTCGGTGATCTGAGGGGTGAGAAGCACCCCGATTTTCCGTTCTGAACTGAGCGCGCGCCGGTCTTTGTTGTGGGCTACGACAACCAAATCGGTAGTAATATTCTCCAGTTGCTGAACGAAAGACTTTTCCGTTTTCCGAATCATTGGAGTGGTTCTGGCAGTGGTATCTTTTCGGTTTGGTTCCCAGGTTGTGATGTAGAGATCTTTCGGATCGTGACCGGACCATTCCACTTCGATAATAGCGCTGTTTTTGTAGACAACAGACTGGGAGTCATCATCCGGAGTGGTGATGGCCAGAGTGGTAAAAGCAAAAGGGGGATGATCGCCGAAAGGATCGATAAATCTGAGAGCCTGTGTTGTACTGACGCGGAAAAATATCAGGCTGAGAACGATAAGTCCGAGAACAGGAAGCCACGCCCCGAGGACTTGTTCGCGTTTCATCGGGGTTTTAGCGATTTCCTTCAGTTTAAAATCGGTAAGCGATTCATCTGCCTGATCAACGGCCCTTTGAGCCATGACACGGGTGGTGTCGGGCAGGGAGTCGTCTTCGATCTGTTTCTGGAGCTGAATCATATTGATCAGCTTCGAACCAAGCTTCGGAGAGCGGGATTCGAGAAGCCGCGCGATCCGTTCCAGGGGGCTTTGGGACACCAGTGCAATCCACAGCATGCCGATGAAAACAGCGACAATAGCTGCTGCTATAGCAGCTAAACCGGCGAGTCGGGTCCAGCCGGATAAGTGAAAAATCAAGTCCGCCACTACGATGAGGAGCGTGGCAAGAATGAACCATTTTACCGAAGCGGCGAAAAAACGCCTGGCCCGGTCTCCCTGCCAGACCCGGTCCGCCCCGGCCAATTGGACAGGAAGAGACGAACGGGTGCGATGAGGATTCGTGGCCATTACCCCGATAGATTAGCCTATGACGCGAGGTTGGTCGATGTGGAATTTATCGTCGGAATTGGAAGCGGTATGATGGATTTTACACCATCTGGGGAACACATTTTTCCAATAAATCGACCAGCTGCGAAGACGCTTTGGCTCCGACTTCCATGACTTCGTCGTGGGAGAGGGGGATTCCCGAGAGACCGGCCCCGTAGTTGGTCAGGCAGGACATGGCCACGATTTCCATACCCAGGGCGCGGGCCTGGATGGCTTCCGGAACGGTGGACATACCGACAGCATCCGCCCCCAGAGAGCGTAACATTTTAACTTCGGCCGGTGTTTCGTATTCGGGGCCGTTCATCCAGGCATAGACACCTTCTGCGGGGAGAGGCAGACCCAGTTCCTGAGCCATTTCTCTGAACAGACAGCGCAACGGTTTCGAGTAGACCTCGCTTTGATCAATGAAAGTTGATGAACCGGTCAGGGGGGAAAGGCCGGTAAAATTAATGTGATCGGACAACAGCATCCATTTGCCGGGTTTAAAATTCGCGTTCACGATTCCCGCCGCATTGGTCAGGACGATCACTTTGACCCCCATTTGGTGAAACAATCTCACCAGCGATGAGGCTTCTTTTGCAGTCCAGCCTTCGTAGCAGTGGACTCTCCCTTTGGCGACGGCGACTTCGACTCCGCCGAGTTTTCCGCAGTGCAGGGTTCCGGAGTGACCGGGGACTTTGCTCATCGGAAGGCCACCGATGTCTGCGTATCCCACCGGGGCATCGCACTTGACCCGGTCGACGAAAGGGCCGAGGCCCGAGCCGAGGATCAAACCTACTTTCGGTTTGGCTTTGGACAGAGAATCAGGGAGAGTAAATTCGTCAGTAGAACTTGACTTCGGCATAGTTAAGAGGTCTAAAACATTTCGCCGCTTATCTCAATACTTTTTTCCAGTCCAATGTCCGTCGCAAAAGCCATTCTCAAAGCCACCGATCAAGTCTGCAAAGATCTCGAAGGTCTGACTTTCTCCGAGCCGGTGACTCATGTTTACAATCCTCTGCAATATGCGCGCAAGCCCCACCGGCAATATGTCACCCGGTTTGGTGATTCAAAAAAACGGGTCATCTTTATGGGGATGAATCCGGGGCCGTGGGGGATGGCACAGACCGGCGTTCCATTCGGGGAGATTCCGGCCGTGCGCGACTGGATGGGGATATGTGAAAAAGTGGATCATCCGGAGAACGAACACCCGAAAAGGCCGGTCGAAGGCTTTGACTGCGCAAAATCCGAGGTAAGCGGCCGTCGCTTGTGGGGCTTGTTTTCTGAAAAATATCCTGATCCCTCCGATTTTTTCGCGGAGCACTACGTGGTCAATTACTGCCCTTTGGTGTGGATGGAGGAAAGCAGCAAAAACCGCACGCCGGATAAAATCGTTTCGGCGGAAATGGCACCGGTTTACGAAGCGTGTGACCGCTATGTTCAGAAGCATCTCGAACTTTTCGAGCCGGAGTTTGTTGTCGGGGTGGGGGCTTTTGCGGAAAACTGCCTGAAGCGGATTTGCAACGAAGCGGGGATATCTCCGACGATCGGACGGATTCTTCATCCGAGTCCGGCCAGTCCGGCTGCCAATCGCGACTGGGCGGGAACGGCGGGAAAACAGATGAACGCGCTGGGTATTTGAAGAAATTTCCCCGGTACAACGTGAGAATTTTGGACTGCTTTTCCCTGGGAATTCCGTTAGGGTGGTATTTATGAAGCGCCTCCTTCTCGTACTTCTGCTGTTTTTTGCCGGGTATGCGGTTCACGGTCAGGATGACCCGCCGCAGGCACCGTTGCGTCCCGTTTTATTGCTGCCGAAATTTCAGCCGGGGAAAACGTATCGGTTTCTGGCCAATACCAACGTCTACATGGCTCCTCCCGGGGAACCTCAGCGCCGGGTTTTGATGGAACAACAGGCCCGATACGATGCTGATAAACTACCCGTCGGCGGGAAAGGTGTCGCGATTCGGGGACTCACAGAGAGGTTGAAAGTAGACATTCAATCCGGCGGCAAATCTGTTTCCTATGATTCTTTGGGAAAAGAAAACCAGCGAACCAAAATCGGCAGACATTTTGAATCGACTGTAAACCGGTATGTGCAAATGGAGCTGGACGGGAAAACCAAACTTCTTTCCCATAAAGAAGGCGGGCGATCCGCCGGGGCGACTCCACTGCCGGGCCTTCCCCGGTTCGGGCCGGAGGAGTTGGTACAAATCATCACCACCATTCCCCAGGGCTACTCTCCCGATCCGGTCCTGCCCGGTGACGAGTGGGTTTTAAAAGGCAAACGCCCCGTGGGTGAACTCGGAAATTTGGTCTTCGAAATCAGCTACAAAAATCTGGGGATGATGAAGTATGAAGATCACGATTGCTTCGTCATCGAGTTTCGCGGCCAACTCAATGGTGATATTACCGATGACAGTTCCCGTAACGTCGATTTCCAGGGGTCGAGAATTACCGGAAATATTCTGTTCGACCCGGCAGTGAAAATGACCCGCTACAGCGAACATAATGTATCCATGGTAGTGAATATTCCGGACCCGGAAACAAAATTGAAACGACCGGTGCCGTTTCAGCAGAAAGTGGTGTTGAAGCTGATGCAGATTGTCGACAAGAAGTGACCATCTGCGGGTCGCGTTTGCGTTATAGTCATATCCGGGATTTGGGGGGAGAGTGGATTCACCATGAATCGCTGTCTATTGTGCCTGCTGCTGTTTCTCCCCGGATATTTTGTTAGTGCGGATGAAAAAACACCGGAATGGAAGGCAGGGTCAGCGACGGCTGTTATTACGCCTTTCCGACCGATGCCGATGTCCGGCTATGCATCGCGGAAATCCAACCCCGCAGAAGGAACCGAGCAGGATCTGTTTGCCAAAGCTTTGGCGATCGAAGATAACAAAGGCAACCGTCTGGTCATTGTAACTACAGATTTGATCGGAATCATAGCGAAGTATCGGTCGGATGTATCGGCTCTGGTTCAGGAGAAATACCGGATCCCGCCCGGATCACTGGTGATGAATGCGTCCCACACCCATTGCGGGCCTTCATACGGCAGGGACGAAACGGTGGATTACTATGATAAACTGGTAGAGCAAACGGTGGAGATTATCGGGGAGGCTGTCGATGCTCTTGCCCCGGCTTCGCTGTACTATAGCGAGGCGAAGTGCGGCTTTGCCATGAACCGGCGAACCCCGACTGCGGATGGATTTCGGAATCATCCAAATCCGGAAGGTGTAGTGGATCACACGGTTCCGGTGCTGAGTGTAAAAGACTCTGCCGGGGATCTGAAAACTGTTCTGTTCGGCTATTCCTGCCACAACACAACGATGAGTTTTATGAAATGGTTTGGTGACTACGCCGGCTACGCCCAGGAATATCTCGAAGCGGATCATGAAGGTCTCACCGCTATGTTTATGAACGGCTGCAGTGGCGATCAGAATCCCTATCCCCGGCGGTTGCTTTATTTTGCCCAGCGTCACGGTCGGGCGCTCGCGACCGGTGTGGAAGCAGCTGTGGAGGTGAGCCAGAGTCGCCAGCTTCATCAGCGACCGTTGTCGTCGGGGCCGCTCTCATGTACTATAGAAACGGTGAACTTGCCGTATACCGAAAAATCCGGGCGTGGCACTTATGACTATCCGGTTCAGGTAGTAAAATTTGGTAAATCGCTACTGTGGATCGGGCTCGGTGGCGAAGTAACGGTGGACTACTCTCTGCGCTTAAAACGGGAACTCTCTGTAGCGGAGGGGCCGGATGTTTGGGTGTCCGGATATACCAACGACTACAATGGATACGTTCCTTCGAAACGGGTTTTGGAGGAAGGTGGCTATGAAGCCAAAAGTCGTCCGTGGAGTCCGGTGATCGAAGAGAAAATCGTGACCAAAGTTCACGAACTTATTTCGAGGTAGACTTTCGTTGATTCAACAGGGTACAGTGGCGGACCTAACAGGGTACAATCGGTGATCCAACAGGGTACGATTGCTGTTTACCAGGATGATTTTTAGTAAAAATTCCGTATGCGTTTTGTTGCTCTGCCTCGGCAATATTGCAGTATCTGATGAGCCGGTGACTTTTGAAGAAGCGTGTGCGGTTTTGCAACCGGCTCCTGAAGTGGATGTCGCGAGAGACAATCCGGCGGGACTCGAAGGCCGGGTCATGGTGGGCTATCAGGGCTGGTTCCGTGCGGAGGGCGACGGTTCGGGTCTCGGTTTTGCGCACTACACGCGGAAAGGGAAGTTTGAGCCGGGCTTTTGCACAATTGATCTCTGGCCGGATCTTTCGGAGTTTGAGGAAGACGAAAAATATCCAACCGCTTTCCGGCACTCCGATGGAAGTGTCGCCCACGTGTTCAGCTCGCTCAATGCGAAGACGGTGAACCGCCATTTTCAATGGATGGAACAATACGGTATCGATGGCGTTTTTGTGCAGCGGTTTGCCGGAGTGGTTTCACACGAGTCGCGCTCCCGCCGTCTGTTGAAGGCGGATAATCAAAAACTGATGTACTGCCGCGACGCCGCCAATGCGAATCATCGCAGCTACGCGCTGATGTATGACCTCTCAGGCTGGAAGGGAAATGACTTCGAGCTTTTGGCGCGCGACTGGAAAAAGCTGCGCTCGTTGATGAAGTTGACTCAGGATCCAAACGATCAAGCCTATCTTCAATTCAAAGGCAGGCCCCTCGTAGCTATCTGGGGAGTGGGATTCAACGACGACCGGGAATACACTTTGAATGATGCGGAACGGTTTATTCGTTTTTTGAAGCACAATCCGGAATGGGGTCAGACGAGTATTATGTTAGGGGTGCCGTTCGGCTGGCGAATGCAAATCCGCGATGCGACGAAGGAGGCGGAGTTTCACAAAATTCTCGAAATGGCCGATGTGATCAGCCCGTGGTCAGTGGGGCGATATCATTCGGTGGATTTTGATTCCGGGATTTTTGTGCAAAATCAAATCGATGACCGCAAGTGGTGCAGCGAACGGGGGATTACCTATTTGCCGGTTGTTTACCCCGGATTCAGTTGGCACAATATGAAAGGTGAAAAGATCGACGCGATTCCGAGACGGGGCGGACGCTTTTTCTGGGATCAATTCGTCGCCACCCGGGCTGCCGGAAACCGCACGGCCTACGTCGCGATGTTTGACGAAATTGACGAAGCCACCGCGATTTTTAAATGCACAAATCATCCTCCCACCGGGAATGGAGTCAATTTTCTGGACTACGAAGGTCTGCCGGCCGATCACTACCTTCG
>JARGOZ010000023.1:6013-29290 GCA_029213025.1 Verrucomicrobiales bacterium | reverse complement strand
TCGACTCACGGGGCAAGGGGGCAAACTACTTCGCGGCGAAGTGCCGACCGGCTACTGATTGTAAATTGTCTGCAGGCAGGAAAGAATCTCGCGCGGCTCGGCGCGCTCCATGATATCCGCTTCCGCCCGGGCATATCGAATCCGCATTTCTTTATCGATCACATAAGTGGCAGGAACAGGCACTTCGTAAGCCGCGTCCTGATTCAACTCTTCGAGAAGAATTCCAAACTGCTGGAAAACCGCTTTGATTTTGTCGCCAAGTGGATAAACAAGGCCGAATTTTCCGGCTACTTTGTTTCCCTGATCACAGAGATCGAGGAAATCCGCTTCGACCGGTTCGCTGTTTCGATCCAAAACCTGAGGGCTTACGGCAAGTACCGAAGCCTGATGGCTGCGAAACTGGGGCATCGATGCCAGCAGGGATTCGAATTCAATGTTGCAGTAGGGACACCACGTTCCCCGGTAGAAATTCAGAATTACCGGCCCGTATTTGGTCATTTCCCGCAAATTCACCAGGGTGCCTGTCGAGGTGGGCAGGGTGAAATCCGGGGCTAAATCGCCTGCGCGCGGCGTCTTCGATAGAATATCCGATTTGAGGACTTCCTCGGTTTTTTCGGCGAAGATTTTCCTCACTTCGGGAGGGTAATCTTCAGCATGAAGAGCCGACCAGGTTTCGATTTTTTCGCGCAGAGACTGGTGTTCCTTCTGCTCTGTCTGTCTTTCCATTTGTTTGTATTCAAAAGTGTTACGCACCAGTCGACAGGTAGGTAACAACCTTGCAACAAATGTACTTCATCAGGCGACCTGAGCGATCGGTTCCTGCTGGCTGATTAAAACGAGGTTGCCGTCGGGATCGCGAATCTCCAGTTCCATCGAAGAATTGTTGGAGCGTAAATCGAAGGGATTTGCTTTGCGGTTTTTCAAAAAGCGACTGAATCCCTGTTCATCAGCTACCAGTTCGAGACGCCCGATAACTTCTTCCTCCAATTCATCATCAACACGTTGAAGGCAAATCTCGGACTGCAGGCCGCGCAGTGAGACAATATATTTGAAGTCGCAATTTTCAGCTGTCATTCCCAGGACTCTGCAATAAAAATCCATCATGGAGTCCCAGTTTTGTGTACAAACGGTGGTCATTCGTTTGAAACAAAGCAAAGCCTGAGTGCCAGGTCAATTAAATATTTTCTCAATTATGATAAATTCTCACTCTTAATAATTTGGGGTGGTTAATTTATCGGACACCCAATTCTCACCCGACCAGGTTTGAATTGATCGTCTTCATCAACCGGTCAAGAGTCACGGGTTTGGGAACTCTTGGGAGGCTGCCTGTGCCTCTCTCATCGAAAGCTGAGAACGCCACAACGGGGATCTTTTCAAGAAGCGGTTCGGATTTCAAATTTTTGAGAACTTCCTCTCCTGCCATCAGCGGCATTTCCATATCGAGCAGGATTAAATCCGGGCGAAACTTGAGAGCAGCCGCGAACGCAGCCGGGCTGTGATTTACCACTTCTACTAGATAATCTCCGAACCGCTCGAGGTTGATCTTCATTAATTGAGTGAGACCGACTTCGTCGTCGATGATCAAGAGGCGTGTTCTGGAGGTTTGCATTACCTTGTGGAGTTAGTGTGCATTCGGGAAAATAGCCATCGTACTTTTCTTTTGCCGCAACGTCGGGGGACGTGACATCTAGTTCGATTACTAATAGAATTTACCATAATTTTTTGTAAATAGAAACATGATAAATAGAGAAAGTTGGAATAATTACCGGAAAATATAGATAGTTGACTCCGGCCGGGATTTCTTTAGTTCGAAAACTATCAGGCAATTGCCAGTTCTTTTGGTTCCTTCTCCGGTTTACCTACTCCGGGGCCGGTGATGGTGCTTTTGCCACCTCGGAGTTGCTCTACCCGAAGTTGGACATTCAGCCGTTCTTTCAGAGCGGGAACGTGGGAAATTACGCCGATGAGTTTGCCTTCTTTTTTTAAGTTGGCGAGAGCGTCGAGAGCTTCTTCGAGGGTTTCGTCATCGAGAGTTCCGAAACCTTCATCGAGAAAAAGTGAGTCGACCTGAACCTGATCGCTCGCCATTTGCGACAGGCCGAGAGCAAGAGCCAGGCTGACAAGAAATGTCTCCCCGCCTGAGAGATTGGCAGTCGGTCGAATTTCACCTCCCTGGTAGTGGTCGATAACATTCAAAGTTAGAGCTTTCGACGGGTCGTTGTCACGCAGCAGAAGATAGCGATCCGTCATTTTCGCGAGTTGGTGGTTGGCATGGCCTACCATGACATCGAAGGTCAATCCCTGGGCAAAATTCCGGTATCGTTTGCCGTCGGAAGAGCCGATTAAGCGGTTGAGTTCTTTCCACGGGGCGTATCTGGTTTTCTGCTCGTTGTAAGCATTGAGCCGGGCCTGCCGGTTGGCGCGATTTTCGTTTTCCTGATCGAGCTTTGTTTGTAACTGACCGATTTTTTGTTGAAGCTCTTTGTTCTGCAGATTGAGAGGTTCTTTCAGCTTCTCCAGCTGTTCGGGATTCTTTTTGGTGAGCTGCTTTTTTTCCTCTTCAGCGATGTTCTTCTTCAGTTCCGACTGGATGGTTTGTAATTCGGTAGTCCGTTTCTCCAGTAAACCGAGTTGCTGCTTCAGGCTCTCGGATTCCTCTTCAGTGAGCCGTTTCGATAGAAAGTCCGCTTCATTTTCAAAACCGCTTTCGGCGAGAGCATTTTCAAATGTTGCTATAGCTTGTTGCAGCTTCGGTTGGTTGGTTTTGATACGTCGGGAAAGTTCGCTGATTAGCGCCTTCTTCTGCGAAACATCATCCTTCAGTGCCTGCAAATCTTTACCGGCTGACTCGTGTTTTTTCGCCAGTTCCCGGGACTCTTTTTCCAGTCGCTGCTCCTCTACATCGGGATCTTTATCGCCAAAAGACTGTACCCTGTTTGATTTGAGACCTAACAGGGTACGATCCTGTTTCTCTACTTCTTCCAGAATTCTGGCGTGGGCTTTTCCCGCCTCTTTTACCTGAGCGGAAAGTGCAGCAAGAGTTTCTCGAACTTCGCCATTTGCTTCGTTGAGGCGTTTGGCCTCTTTTTCGTGGGACTTCCAGAGTTCAGCCCGCTGCTGTAGTTGCTGGATGCAGTGAGTTACACCCTGTTCCGGTTCGATACCGAATCGATGTATCGATTTGTCGATCAATTCGCGGCACGATCCGAGTTCACTCTTTGCCGATTCGAGATCCCTTTCATAGCGGCGGATGTTATCGTTCAGGGTTTTGAGTTCCTGGCCGCATAGTGATACTTCACTGCTGTGCTTTTCCAGGTCCACTGACAGTTGGTGCTGTTGTGATTTCAGTTTCTGTAGTGTTTCGGCAACTGCGTCATACTCCTCAAGACGGGTGCGAACTGTTGCCAGAGCTTTTTGCGTGGCGCTTATTGGCGGCAGGTTACCTTCAGCGAACGGGTGTTCTATTGATCCGCAGAGCGGGCAACTCTGGCCGGCGACGAGTCGTTTTCTCTCTGCTTCCAGGTCGAAGATTTTTTCTTCGAGGCGCAGTTTTTCGGAGAGAGTTTCCTGTTCCGTTTTTACTTCCCGGAGAAGTTTGCCGTCGAGGATTTTTACGAGGGTTTGTTCCTCTTTTTGGATCTGTTTCTCTATATCAGAAAGTGCTGTTTTGCAGTCTGCAAATTTCTTTTTCCCGGTCTCGAGAAGTTTGTTCCTGTCTTCGCGGAGTTTTGAAAGAGGCGGCAGTTCGGCCGTGAGTGACTTCACGGCTTTACTATGTTTTTCCCACTGCTGAACCTGTGTCAGGAGGACGGGAAGTTCGCCGGTCAGGTTGGCGTCCGTTTCGTGCCGGGCGAGATAGTCGTGATGAAGCTGAAGGGCTTTTTCGTCGTCGTCTTTTTGCTTACTGATCCGGGCCAGATTTGTTTCGATGGAAGTAATTTCCTTTTCGCCTGCAGCAGCTGTTTCCCGGGTTTTCGTCAGCGTTTCTTCGGCGGACTTTATCTGTGCATCGAGTTGCCGGGTTGTTGTAATGATCTTCAGCTCACGGGAAACCTGTTGCTGATGTGTGTCGCGCTTCCCGGACAGGTCATCGAGAATTTCCTGTTTCTTTACCCGGTCACTTTCGAGGGAAGTGAGAGATTCCTTAGCTGTCGTTCTTTGTTCTGTATCCTCCTGTAAGGTGGTGCGGCAGGAAATTACGCTGTCCCAGCGCCCGCTGATGCGGTCCGCTTTTTCCGCAGCAGACAGTTTTTTTCGAAGAGGGGAAAAGGCATCGAGTTCGTTTTTGTGTAGTTTGGTTTGGTTGGAATTTTCTGCGAGATTTTGCTTTAGTGAATCGATTTTTCGCAGCCACTCTTGCTGTAGTTGGATTTCATCGATTTTCTTTTGATTCGCCTGGAATATCCGGTTGGCCTCCGATATTTCGATTTCCATCTCGAACAATTCGTCGGGCGAAAGGAAACTGATACCCTCCACTTCCTGCTCCATCTTTTCGACGACGTCTTTTTCCTCTTTGTGGCGTTCGAATACACTCCGGGAAATCCGTGAGTAGATTTCCGTCCCGGTAATCTGTTCCAGCGTTTCGGAACGCTCATCGTCTTTCGCCAGGAGAAAGGCGGCAAACTGTCCCTGGGCAAGCATGATCGAGCGGGTGAAGCGGCCAAAGGTCATTCCGGTCTTTTCCTGGACCACGTCATCAACCCGTGAAGTATAGGTTTCGAGTAGGTCGAACTGTTGCGTCGACGCGTTCCATTGCGAGATCTCGCGGTTTTGGGATTGAAGTTTACCGTCTACTTTTGATTTGGCCCGCCGCTGTGACCAGCGTGCCTGGAATATGCCCTGATTGGTTTCGAAAACCACTTCGGCATAACAGGAACCGGTGTGGCGGGACATGATTTCATTGCCGGAGGAATTAATCGCCGCAAGACGCGGTGTTTTTCCGTAGAGAGCCAGAGAAATGGCATCGAGAATCGTGGTTTTACCGGCTCCGGTAGGGCCGGAGATGAGAAAAATCCCGTTATCTTCATACATCGGGTCGGAGAAATCGATCTCCCATTCGCCGTAGAGAGAGTTCAAATTTTTCAGGCGAAGTTCGCGGATTTTCATGAGGCCAGTTCGGCTATTTCCTGTTCGAGATTATTTTGGGCCGCCGCCTCAAAGCGGTTCTTGTATTCCTCTGTTTTATATATCGAGGAACGGTCGAGGAATTTTTTCAGAACAGCGATTCGGCCCGCCTTGTACTGCGGGTCGTCGACATGGGAGTACTCGGATCGAATCTGTTGGGAATAGAGTTTATATCTTTCGGGAGTTCTGCCGAGGATAGACAAATCGATATCGACGAGGGTAGCTTCGTCGTCGGTTTCCGGTTCGGTATTGTGGTCGGTGACCAGGATGAGGCGTTCGACGGAATTACTGAATATGGTATTCTCCTCCAGCTGGTTAAGCCAAAGTTTGGCGAATATGCCACTGGCGGCTTCGTTGTCGGGTTTGAGGGGATCGTAGATTAGATCGTGAAACCAGATCGCCAATTCGACAGCCACGGGATCATCGATTTTCGATTCGGTGAAAAGACGCAGGCAATCCTCGATGTGTGAAAGGTTGTGGTAGTGGCGGGTGGGGCTTTCATATAGAGAAAAAAGTTCCTCCTCGCACTGCCCGGCGATTTCCGGATCCCAATTCCTCGAAGCTACGAGTTTCTTCCAGCAGGATCTCATGACTTTTATACTGCCTGTCGGGTAGGGCGCACCAAAACATCGGTGATATCCACATTTTCCGGCGCGGTAAGCTGATGAATGGCGATGGCGGCGATATTTTCCGGTTCGAGAATGGGAAATTGAATGGCTTCCTGCTTCGACATTCCGTTGCCCGATTGAAAATAGTCATCGAGCAGGCCGGTATCGACAAAGCCAGGTGATATACTGCTGACCCGGGTGAGATTTCCGGCTAATCGCAGTTCCTGGCGGAGTCCTTCGGTCATGGCGCGAACGGCGAATTTTGTAGCGGAATAAAACCCGCCTCTTCCCGGAACCCGATGTCCGGAGAGGCTCGAAATGTTGATAATCTGCCCTCCCGATTCCGGAAAATATCTCAAGGCTTCACGGGAGGCTGTGGCGAGGGCTAGGACATTGAGGTTCATCATCTCGGCCCAGTCCCGGGAATCCCCGTCGATCAGGGAAGCCTGGCGTCCAATCCCGGCTGAGTTGATCAGGATATCGAGGCCGTTGAAGCAGTCCGCAGCAGCGGAAATGGAGGAAATAATTTGGCTTTCGTCGAATAAATCAGCAGGAAACAGCTTAGCGGTTCCACCGGATTCGTTGATTTCGATTGCCAATTCCACCAGTTTGTCTTGTCTCCGGGCGCAGAGTGCAATCTTTCCTCCTGCAGCTCCGATAGCCAGGGCAATCGCGCGACCGATTCCGCTTGATGCACCGGTCACAAAAGCCTTTTTCCCCTGTAATGATATGATATCCGCCATATCGGGGAATTATGGCATCCGTTGTCTGCCCCGTAAATCGACAGTTTTTCCGGAGGGCAGAACTGCGACGGAAACCGGGGGAAAAAGGCTCCGTTGCAGTGGCAGTTTTAGAATCCTCTTCTAATTTTCAGTTTGGCTTCAAAGTCTTGAATCCAATAGTTGTAAAGAGCCACTGCCTGGTTGATATCGGCCACTTCGAACATGTCGACAATTTGATCAATCTCCGTATCGATGATATAATCGTTGATACCGAAATCTTCACAGATTTGCCGCCTTGATTTTTTGCAAGCGGTTGAGCTGAGAATGGAGAATTGCCGACGTGTGAGGTCATCGACCATCGAGTCAATGAGATCGATATCGAAAGAGAGTTTCAAATTGATTGATTTGCTGTTTTTTTGCAACGTTTTCATAATTTTATTCGGTTCAGATTTGGTTTGGCTGATGCCCCGCTATAGATGACTACCGATTGAGGTGCGATTCATAACACTTTTTTTAATCGATTGATTTGCAGAGGCAGCCCTTTGCACTGATGGTCTAAATGTTATGGGAGACGAAAATTCAGAGGAAAATTCAGAACATGAATTAGAGGGCCGTTCAGGGCATGAATCAGAGAAGGACGCAAATGACAAACCCGGGGGATTTCCGGAGACCACCTGGGCCTGGGTGGAGAATTCGAAAGATCCGAAGTCAGATGTCAGAAGAAAGGCGCTGGAATCGCTGTTTAATACCTATTGGCCGCCTTTGTACGGGTATGCGAGGAAACTAGGCAACTCCGAGCTGGAATCAGAAGAGTTGCTCCAGGGTTTCTTCCATAAGTTGATCGAAAAAAGGAACCTCGAAAAGGCGGAGAGGTTAAAGGGGAAGTTCCGTAACTTTCTCCTCAAAAATTTCGATAATTTCATTAAGAGCGAGTGGAAGAAGGAACACGCCGAAAAGCGCGGTGGGTTTGCCGAATTTTTATCGATTGATAAGGATGAAGCGGAAAAATACGTGGAACTCGCGGATTCCCAAAATCTCTCACCGGAAGAGTTTTATGAGCAAATTTGGGCCCGAACTTTACTGGAATACAGCCTGGTGCGACTGAAGTCGAAATACAAAAAGGCAGGTAAAATGAAGGAATTCAAGGCATTGCTTCCTTTCCTCACAACGAGCAATCCCGACTATCAGGATTTAGCCAAAAAGCTGGGCTGTTCAGTAGAGTCAGCCCGCGTTTACAAGCAACGCTTCAAAGGCGCCTACCAGGATGCGATCAAAAAAGAAATCGCCGAAACAATTGAACCGGGTGGCGATGTAGAACGCGAGTTGATGAATCTGTTAACGGCATTTTCGCGGAGACGCGGAGATAAATAGACTGAAGCCTCCGGCAGAAAAATTCCGACCGGAGGCTCCATGTTTTTTTTCTTGGTTTGAAAAAGTCGCAGTTAGCAAAGCGATTGCTGATTTAGCAGTTCACATGCCAGGAATCGTGGCAAAATCAGGCTTCCAGATTTTGGCCGATGTATCCGAGAATCTCTTTTTTTCCGCCGCCGTTTTTCGCCGACGAGACAAAGTGATCAGGTGTTCCCTCAATTCGTTCACTGAGAACTTTGTAGAATTTTTCGACGGTTTTTTGCGCAGCCGTTTTGCTCAATTTGTCGGATTTAGTAAAGATCAGGGCAAAAGGAACTTCTGATTCCGCGAGCCAGGAAATGTAGTCCAGATCGATTTCCTGAGGGGGCAGTCGGCTGTCGATGAGCACAAAAACGCCAAGCAGGTTTTCCCTTTCGACAAGGTATTCCGAGACAAAATCCCGGAAGATCATCCGCGCCTTTTTGGAAATCTTCGCGTAGCCATACCCGGGCAGATCGACGAGTCTCCATTTCTGATCCATCATAAAGAAATTGATCAACCTGGTTTTGCCCGGGGTACTGGAAACTCTGGCAAGCTGACCGCGCCGACCTGACAGCATATTGATCAGCGAGGATTTTCCGACGTTGGAACGTCCGATGAAGGCCAGCTCCGGCACACCGGGTGCGGGACAGGTATCGAGGGATTTTGCGCTGGTTTCAAACTCGGCGGTATTGATTTTCATCGGACTGGCAACCAACTCCATTTTCAGGAAATCGCGACAGGAATTGCCGTCATTGCGTTTTTCTTCGGTTCGCAAAATTGGGTATTTTCGTTGTAAACTGGCGCTATGAATTCGTCAGAGAAAAATCAGTCCCGTCGTACCTTTCTTGGGAAATCGGCCCTTGCGGGAGGGGGAATCGCTTTGTCCAATGCAGCCACAGTGCGCGCAGCGGCGAACAAAAACAGCAAACTCCGCATCTTTCAGATTGGTACTGGTGGCATCGGCGGCATGCAGCGAAAAGGTCTAAAAGGCCATCCCATGGTCGAATTCGCCGGTTTCTGCGATGTCGACGAGACGATGTTTAAGCGGATCGAAGATTATCACGGTGATTACTGGACGGTGACCGATTATCGCGAGGCTTTCGCTAACAAAGCGGGTGATTTTGATGCCGTTATTGTCGATACACCCGATTTTCACCATTGCCCGATGATGGTTACCGCCCTTAAACACGGCAAACATGTTTACGGACAAAAGCCCCTCGTTCACCAACTGGACGAGCTGAAAACCATTCGGGATGCGGTGTCTGCCCGGCCCAAACTTTTCACCCAGATGGGCAACCAGCGCGCCTGCACCACAGGAAGAATGCAAGCGGTGGAAATTTTAAAATCCAACACCCTCGGCCGCCCGGTCGAAGCTCACATCTGGGTTGGTGGAATGAGTCGCGGAACGTATTTCGTCGATCCATGGAGCGAGTATGGAAAAGCCCAACCCGTTCCGGAAACGATGCACTGGGATCTCTGGAATGGTCCCCAGACCAAAGCCCTCCCTTACAGCGAAGATCTGCATCCACGCCGTTGGCGTTCCTATTGGAAAACCGGTGGAGGTATGCTCGCCGACTGGGGCTGCCACGTCATCGATATTCTGTATTTCGCCTACGATATGGCTGATCCGGAAGCGGTAATGACGACTACAATTAAACCGGCCGGTATTTGTCATTCCGGTCATAACCAGTCGGTCATCACATATCCGGGTGGTGGAAATTTCGCCCGGGACAAGTTTGTCCTTCACTACAACGACAGCGGAATCCGTCCTTCTTTCGCGTCACTGGGGCTGCCTGAGCCAACGACGATCAAAGGCACCTGTACGCTCGTGGTTTGTGAAGAAGGGGCGATGTTTGTCGAGCCCGGCGGCAAGATGGAAATTTACCGGAAAGGCAAACGGGTCGAAAATGAGCCGATGCCGGAAGTGGGGCCACGCCAGCACTGGAAAGACTGGGCGGACTGTTGTCTCGGGGATGTTAAGCCTCTCTGGACCCAGTTTGATATCGGTTCGCGGATCACAGAACCGGCTCTTCTCGCTACAAAAGCGACCCGCTATCCCGGTGTCGAACTGAAGTGGGATGCGAAAAACTACCGCTTCAGCAATCATGAGGAAGCGAACAAAACGATTCTTTCCCGAACCTATCGCGAAGGGTTTGCCCCTCCCGAAGTGGCGTAGTCAGACAGGTTTGGTTGAACAAGGGCCGGCTTGACGAGTCGGCCCTTTTTTGCGATGACTGCGTTGTATGGAAGAAGACTCAACAGGGTACAGTCCGACACCTGACAGGGTACAGTCAGCGGCTCCGCATGCCGCTGAGGTGCAAAAGGTCAAGGAGACACTCGCCAAAGCCAGAGCCGAGGTGGGGAAAGTCATCATCGGCCAGCACGAAGTGATCGATCAATGTCTGATCGCGATTTTCACCGGTAACCACATCCTGCTTGAAGGCGTGCCCGGCGTGGCAAAAACCCTTTTGGTTCGAACATTGGCCAAAGTGTTGGGAACCGAATTTTCCCGGATTCAGTTTACTCCGGACCTGATGCCTTCCGACATTACCGGAACCAATATTTTTAACATGGGGGACAGCTCGTTCCACCTGGTAAAAGGTCCGGTGTTTACTTCTTTCCTGCTGGCCGATGAAATTAACCGCGCGCCGGCGAAGACCCAGTCCGCTCTGCTTCAGGCGATGCAGGAGCGGCTCGTGACAATTGACGGCGAAACTCACAAACTGCCGGACAATTTTACCGTATTTGCCACCCAGAACCCGATCGAATATGAGGGCACCTATCCGCTTCCGGAAGCCCAGAAAGACCGCTTTTTGCTGCGGGTTGAAGTGGATTATCCGAGTGAGGAAAACGAAAAGGTTCTCGCCCGTAAACTTCTCGGGGACAATTCGCCGGAAAAATCGCTGGCGGCCGGCGTGGTGCAACCTGTTTTGAACGGAGGGGAGATCGCAGAGATGCAAAAAGCTCTGCAGGCTCTAACTGTCAAAGAGGAATTGATCGACTATGTCGTCGAATTGATCCGTAAATCCCGGAGTATGGATGCTATAGAAGTCGGGGCGGGGCCGCGTGCCACCAGTGCCTTACTTCTCTCCAGCAGAGCACATGCGGCGATCCAGGGGCGGGACTTTGTCACCCCGGACGATATCCGGACCATGGCCTATCCGGTTCTTTCTCATCGACTTGTCCTTCGACCCGAATACGAGATTGAAGGCATCACAGTCCGGGAAGCGATCGCCAGATTGATGGAATCCGTCGCTGTGCCCAGATAATCATGCGATTTGTGCCCAACCAGCTGCTGCTCTGGCTGACGATGCTGCTCGTTGTGCCGGCCATGAGCCTCGTGGTTTACGACAGTGGCTTGCTGCGAATGCTGGGCATGGTGGTCCTTGTCGCATTGGTGGCTGTTGCGATAGTTGATTTGCAAACCTCACTCCGGTTGCTCAAAAACCTGGAAGTGGTGGTGCCTGACCTGGTGCGCTGTACGAAACAGAAGGAATTTGAACTCAAAGTCGAATTCGCCAATCACGGTCCGCGTCTTCCCTGGATTCGCTACGGGATCAGCACGACTCCGGACTATCGAATTGAAGGACCGGTAATCGGGCGGGTGGCGCCTCTTTTATCGAAAAAGATTCAGAATTCGAAAATTAGAATATCTACTTTGAAACGCGGGCAATTCTATATTGAAAAACTCAATGTGGAAACCCCTTCAAAGATGGGGCTTTGGTTGATTCGAAGAGGCTTTACGATCAATACAGAGATCCGTTCCTACCCCGACCTTTCGGTAGAGCGGAAAAAACTTTCCAGTATCTTTTTGATGCGCGGCCACGACGGGGCTCATGCCATTCGACAGGTAGGGAAAGGCCGGGAATTTGAGCAATTGAGAGAATACCAGCCCGGCGATGACTACATCGATATCGACTGGAAAGCCACCGCCCGGCGCCGAGCTCCCGTGACGCGAACCTATCAGATCGAACGAACTCAGGAAGTCTATGTGATCGTCGATCACTCGCGGTTCAGCGGCAGGCAGATCCGGGTTCCGGTCGACGAAAACGCGGAAGGCGACTGGCTGTATACCGAACATGGAGCAGGCGGCGAATTCGCAGTGACAACGCAACTGGAGAGGTTTCTGCATTGTTCGCTGGTGCTCGCGTCGGTCGCGGAAAAGCAGGGCGACCTTTTCGGGTTCATCAGCTTTGCGGATAAAGTGGACCGGTTCATCCGCAGCAGAAACGGTAAACAGCACTACAACGTGATCCGCGACGCTCTCTATACACTGGAACCTTCCCCGGTTGCGCCGGACTACGAACAGCTCATGATCAGTTTGCGCCAGCGTTTAACCCGCCGGGCATTGATCGTGATGCTGGTTGATTTGAGTGATCCGCTGACTTGCGAGCATTTTTTCGATGCGTTGCCGCTGATCAGTCGGCAGCATCTCATACTGGTGAATATGGTGCGGCCTTCCCGGGCCTTTCCTCTGTTTACCGGCGGCGAAGAACCGGAGCGAACGACAGAAGTTTACGAAAAACTCGCCGGACACTTTCAGTGGCAGGATCTGCGGGAAACGGGACGAAAACTCAGTCATCTCGGCGTGGAACTTGGTGTGCCCGATCACGAGGAGCTGTGCACCGAGGCGGTAACGCAATATCTCAAAGTCAAGCAGCGGCAGTTGATATAGAGAAACTGTACCCTGTTAGGTCCGGGATTGTACCCTGTTAAATCACTTTTTGATCCATACATTTCGCAGCGCCATTGAACCTTTTTGACACTGGATTGCAATCGGGGCGGATACTTGCGGAGGAGATATTTCCTTATCAAAAAAGGTGGCGCCGTTGAGTTTTGCTATGGCTTTTGTTTTAGCTATTTCGATATCTATACTTTGCCACTCTCCGGCGGGGTGGAACGCAGGTAGTGAAACGCTCAATCCATCTGCCAGGGATATCGTGAACGAGGATTGGGCCGCTGTCAGAAATTCGAGGTGAAGTTTCAGGTCGGTAAATTTTTCGGTGCTGGTCAAAGCTGTTTGGCTGTTACCGGTGTGGTAGAGAACTGTGTCTCCCGGGAGAGGGGATATATGTAATTCAGCGAGGTTGTCCACGTTCAGCGAAACCGAGGAAGAGGTGGCCCAACCCTCCGTAGTTTCGGGTTCGAAGCGGGAAAAGCCGAGTGATGGCCCGACAAGCGGTGCCGAGTCGGAAGGGAAACCTCTGGCTGACGGGAAGCGGGGCAGTCGAAGGGCTGTTACATTGTCCATCCAGCCGGCCGGGCGTTGCTCGGTTCCCGGCCGGTTTAGATCGCCGAGAGCTTCGCTGCCGGTTTTGGCCAGTTCGGTAAGGCGCGATACGATCTCCGGGTGTTCCTGTGCCAGGTTTGTGGTCTCGCTAAGGTCAGCCTCAAGATCGTATAGTTGAATTTTATCAAAAACGGCAGGCCGGGGTGGACTGAAACCGTTTCGGTTGACCGGCAGGTGTAGTTTCCATTTGCCCGATCGAACGGCGCGAAGTTGGCTTATCCGATAGTAAAAGAATACACTGTGCGGAGAACTGGCCCCTGCTTCCCCGGCAAGCACAGGCCATATATCTTTACCGTCGATTTTTCTTTCCGGCTGATAGTCCTGGTCGGCGAGTTTGCAAAAAGTAGGTAGTAAATCCATACTGGTGACCAGTTCGCGGGATTCGATCCCGGCGGGGATTCTACCCGGCCAGCGAACGATACACGGTACGCGGAATCCGCCTTCGTATGCTGTTCCGCCGGTGCCTCGCAGTGGAGTGTTTTGGCCGAAAGGTTGTTCCCTTCTTCCCTGAAACGCTCCGTTGTCGGATGTCCATACGACGATGGTATTTTCGTCAAGCCCCTCGGTTTTCAGGCAGTTGAAAATTTCTCCCATCGACCAGTCGAGCTCTTCTATACACGCTCCATAAATTCCGTTTTGTGATTTCTCCCGGAATCCTTTGGAAGCAAATGCCGTTTTTGAGCTTCCGGGCACCGCATGAGGCAGGTAGAGAAAAAACGGGTTTCTCCGGTTTTCTTTAATGAATGCGACGGCTGCTTCTGTATAGGTTTTCGTCAGTGTATCAGGATCTACGGGCGCTTCGATAACTGTCTCATTTTTGACCAGAGGAACCGGAGGCCACATTTCTCCCAGGCGGGGTGCCGTTGTGGCAACCATATCTTCGCTGTAGGGAACACCCAGCCATTGATCAAAACCCTGTCTGGTCGGCAGAAAGGGGAGTTGATCGCCGAGGTGCCATTTGCCGATACACATCGTTGCGTAGCCTGATTTTTTGAGGACCTCTGCCATAGTCGTTTCGCCGGGCGCGAGACCTTTTTGAGCGACAGGTTGAATGACGACCCGGCGGGTGCCGCTCATTTCCATACTCACCCGGGCCGGATAACAGCCGGTCATAAAGGCGGCGCGGGAAGGGGTGCAAACGCTGGAGCCCACGTAGAATCCCGTCAGTTTAATTCCCTCCGAGGCCATCTTATCGAGGTTAGGCGTTCGATTCACCTTTGATCCGAAGCAACCGACATCCCCGTAACCGAGGTTATCAGCCACTACGAGAATCACGTTCGGTTTCGAGAAGACGGGAACGGTGAACAGGGTGAAAACAACCCAGCAGGTAGAGAAGAACTTCATGAAAGAACGGCTATCGTGGCCATATACGGTTGTTTAATCAAGAATAACGAAGCCGGGATAAAGGAAAGTGGCCGGTTTGCATTGGGATACATTATTGATACCGGTTTACTATGAAATTCGCGCTCAGTTGTATCGCTATTGTCTTCGTTTCGTGCCGTTTGGTTGCCGGGGAGACTTTGAAAGATATCGAGTTTGCCAGGGTGGACGGTCACAGTCTGAAGCTTGATTTGTATTTGCCGGATCAGAAAGATACGAAGCCGCCGCTGGTCGTTTACATTCACGGAGGCGGTTGGAGGGGTGGCAGCAAAGAGAAATGCGAAATCAAATGGCTGGCTGAACATGGCTTCGCGGTGGCCTCAATTTCCTACCGGCTGACAGATAAAGCGATCTTTCCGGCCCAAATACACGATTGCAAAGGTGCCGTGCGCTGGCTCCGGGCCCACGCAGAGAAATACGGATTTCGGAAGGACCGGGTTGCCGTTACGGGAAGCAGTGCCGGTGGACATCTCGCGGCCCTGCTGGGAACTACCGGAGGGGTGGAAAAATTGGAAGGCACAGTCGGCGGGAATATCGATCAATCTTCCAGGGTGGATTCGATTATTGATTTTTATGGAGCGACCGATTTTATCCAGCGGATCAAAAACCAACCGCACAAAACAATCAAAGAAGGCTCGATTGTAAATTTGCTTCTCGGGGGACCGGCTGATCAGAAGTTGGAACTGGCTAAACTCGCGTCGGCTTCATTTCATGTTACGCCGGATGATCCACCGCTTTTGATCTTTCACGGTGCGAACGATAATAAGGTTCTCCCCGGGCAGTCGGAGAGAATTCGGGATGAATACGTGGAGGCCGGACTGCCTGTGACCCTGCACATACTCGAAAAGGCGGGGCATGGCGGTGCGGTTTTTTACAGTGGCGAATCAAAAAGGAAGATTATTTCCTTTCTCGAAGAGAGGTTGATGTTCGATCCGCTTTTCGATGGCGAAACTCTTAGCGGTTGGCACACGCAAAGCGAACCCGGAATTCACGGCACCGGAGGAAATTGGGGTGTGACAGAGAAGGGCATCCTGTTCGGCGAACAGGATCCACCGGGCTCCGGAAACGGAGGATTGCTGCTGACAGATGAGAAGTTCGATAACTTCGAAATCGTTCTGTCGCTGCGTCCTGACTGGGGCCCGGACAGTGGTATTTTTCTACGCGCCAATGATCGTGGCGAAGGCTGGCAGGTCTATGTCGACCATCATGACAACGGGAATGTCGGGCACGTGAGACTGGAGACAAAAGTTCACAGTTGCCCCTTCCGGCCGTTTGCCGTTTCGCGTCTGAATGAACAACAACCGGCTCTGAAATCCGTCGCCGATACGCGCACGAAAGACTGGCCGGAGGGAGTGTATGAAGAGACTTGTTCAGCGGAGGAATTTCTCGCCGCATGGAATCCCGATGGCTGGAACCGGATGAAAATTCGCTGTGCGGGAGAGGGGGCTTTCCCCGTTATTGAGACGTGGATTAATGATGTGAAAATTTGTAAACTGGATACCGCAAAAACGACTCACCCGAAACTGGATCGGGAAAAGGCCAAAACGGTGATGGGGCAGTCAGGCAGGATCGGCTTTCAGGTTCACAAAGGCAAGGGGTGGCCCGACGGAGCCCGCGTTTTTTGGAAGGATATCCGGATTCGGCGCCTGGATTAGGGTTTCAGGGAAACAAGCTTTCCCGCTTTCAATGTCCGGACATCACCGAGTGTGGAGGCGAGTTCCTGATCGTGGGTAACCATAATCAGGGCGAGATTTTCTGATTCGTTCAGTTTCACCAGTAGCTGGACAAGCTTTTCCGCGTTCTCTTCATCGAGTGCTCCGGTAGGTTCATCGGCGAGAAGAATTTTCGGTTGATTGATCAGAGCGCGGATTACCGCAACTCTCTGCCTTTCCCCGCCGGAGAGTTGCCCGGGTTTGCTATCGAGCTTCCCGCCGAGCCCCACATCGTCAAAAAGTTTGCGGGCTCTTTTTTCCAGTTCCGATGTATCCGGACGGACAGGCAGTGCGAGAGTCGGAACCAGAACATTTTCCAGAGCGGAACACTGGGGCAGTAGGTGGTGGAGTTGAAAGATGAAGCCAATCTGTTCACTGCGGATCGCGGCAAGCTCCTTTTCCGAGCGACCTTCGATAGACGTTCCGTTGATTGCGATACTGCCTTCGCTGGGAGTATCGAGTGTGCCCAGTAAATTCAGGAGCGTGCTTTTCCCGCAGCCTGATGGTCCGACAATGGCAAAACGTCCGCCCTCAGGGACGTCGAGGTTGATTCCGTCCAGCACACGTCGGTCGGGGTCGGACTCGTACCATTTCGATACATTTTTCAGTTCAATGACAGGTTTGCTCATGATTTATCTTCTTTTACCCAGCGCTTTGATTTGAATTCAAACCGGGGCAGCGCTCCCGGCGCGGTGCATGATACCGGAATCCGGAGAGTGAACGCATCCTGGAGGGCTTTTTCCACTTGTTTCGCCAGCATTTCAGGATTTCCGATATTCTTTTGCGGTTCCAAAGTGATTTCCAACTCGGCCATCGACTGATGGGTGGTTTGTTTCACCTGGAATTCGGCCACATCCTGAAATCCCCGGATCACCTTTTCGACGGCGGTTGGATAGACATTGACCCCGCGGATCACGACCATGTCGTCGACTCTTCCGAGAATGCCCCCTTCAAGACAAAGCTGGCCGTTATGATACGACTTCTGGACCAAATCGCCGGTCCGGTAGCGAAGCAGGGGACTGGCGATGCGGTTTAATGTCGTCAGAACCAGTTCCCCTCGTTCGCCTTCGGCGACTTCTTTCTGAGTCTTGCGATCAATAATTTCCGCGATGTAAGCGTCTTCGATCACGCAGAGACTCATTGGTTTTGCGGGATCTTCGTAAGTCACCGGGCCAACTTCAGTCATTCCATGATGATCGAAAACCTGAGCTCCGCGCCAAAGTCGGGAGATTTGTTCCCTGACTTCCGGAATGCTGCCTCCCGGTTCCCCGGCGACGATGATTTTTTTCAGAGCGACCGACTTCATATCTTCGTCATTGCTCTGTTCTTCGAGGAGTTCGCCGAGGCGCATCGCATAAGTGGGGGTGCAACACAATACATCACACCTGTGCGCTGCTATCGCCCTGAGTCGGGCCATACTGCTGAGGCCGCCACCGGGAATACTTAGATTTCTCCGTCGAGTGGCGGATTCATAAGCGGTCCAAAACCCGAGGAAAGGGCCGAAGGAAAAGGCGAAAAATATACTGTCTGTGGTTTCCACCCCGGCAGCCCGGAAGACTTGATCCCAGCAATCCAACATCGCGGACCAGCTTTCGTTGGTATCCAGCCAGGGGAGTGGGCCCCGGGTAGTGCCGCTGCTTTGGGAATAGCGGGAGTACTGAGATAAAGGATAGGTTAAATTCGATCCGTATGGTAGAACCTCTTCCCTGTCCCAGACGAGATCCATTTTTGAAGTAAAACCCATTTTTCCGGTAAATTCGTCGAGTGACGAGATTTCGTCGGTTATTCCAGCCTCCTGAAGACGAGGTCGATAGAAAGCGTTTCCCTTATCTAACTCCTTGATAAGGGTTCGAAGTTTTGATAATTGATTAGTGTGGATCTGAGTCCGCGAAGACATTCCGAAACATGACAGAACCATTTATTGAGTCAATTCACCAACCCGAAGAATAAAAAATTTGACTGATGAAACGTAGTGCAGGTCTTTCACATATTAGTATTTTTAAAAAATTCTAATTTCTTTTGATAATTTGATTGGTTATAGTATTTTTAGATATGGAACGTAAGTTCTTCAGTAAATTAATTATTATTGTATTGGTTCTACCTGGCTGCGGAATTGTGGCGCAGGAGAAAGCCAATAATCCCGTTCCGGTTGAGGAAGCTCAACACGCGTGGAAACTGGCTGCCGAGCAAGCTACTTCGGCGGACATGATCAGTGTACCGGAAGGTTTCGCTGTCGATTTGGTGCGATCAGCCGGGGAAGACGAAGGTTCGTGGATCACGGTAGAGTTCGACGACAAAAATCACCTCTATGTCGCGAAAGAGGATAAAGGTATCTACCGCTTCACTCTGGATGCGAACGGTAATTTGATCGAACCGCTTTTGGTGGAGGACACGATCGCCCAGTGCCGCGGTTTGTTGTGGGCTCATAAATCGTTGTATGTAAACTCGAATAATCCGAATCCGCCGCCGATGAAAGTCCTCGAAAATTCCGATGGCTTGTTCCGCTTGAAAGATAACGACGGGGATGGTGTGTTCGAGAGCAAGGTCAAGATGCTGGAAACCAGCCAGGGCAGTCCCGGGCACGGTCGGAACCAGATGAAACTCGGCCCGGACGGTCTGATCTATTTTATGTCGGGGTATGACGTCTTTTTGACCGACAAAGTCGACGAAAAGTCATTTCTCAGGAATTTTGATGAAGACCAGCTAATCCCGAATCCGTGGGACCGTGACTGGTTCAATAAACACGCCATGGCTCCGGGTGGACATTTGATCCGAATGGATGAGAACGGCGAATTTTTCCAGCTGATTGCGGGGGGATTCCGTAATCCGATGGACATCGCGTTTAATAAGGATGGCGAGATTTTCACCTACGACGCCGATATGGAGTGGGATGCCGCTCTTGCATGGTATAAGCCAACCAGAGTTCTCCATGTGGTAAGCGGGGCTGATTACGGATGGCGTCGTGGTACCGGTAAACTGCCCGAATATTACGAGGACAGTCTGCCTTCCGTCGTCGATGTGGGACTGGGCTCGCCGACAGGTCTGGAATTTGGCTACCAATCAAATTTTCCGGGGAAGTGGAAAAATGCTCTGTTCACCGGTGACTGGACTTACGGACGGATTCTTGCCGTTCATGTTGAAGAGAGAGGTTCCTCGTTTGGAGGCGAATTTGAGACCTTTGCCGCCGGCAGACCGATGAATGTGGTGGATCTCACTTTCGGTCCGGATGGAAATATGTATTTTGTGACCGGTGGAATGAAGACCAGGTCGGGCATTTACCGGGTGCGCTGGACCGGGGATAGTTCCGGCGAAGAGACTGTGACAAAAACTGATCCGGAAAGTGAAGAATCATTACTTCGAAATCTTCGATATCAGCTGGAATTTTTTCAGGTAATCAAATCGAAGAAAGGAGCCCAACTCGCGCTGCATCACATCAATCATCCCGATGTCTTTATTCGTCACGCAGCGAGAATAGCCCTCGAAAATCAGGATCCTGAATTTTGGGAAGACCAGGCTCTGGCGGGCAGTGCACCGGCAGCGTTTACCGCTTTAGCGCGGTTGGGAGGAAGTATAGAAAAAGGTAAGCTGGTCAAGCGAATGAACGAGATTGATCTCGGCGAATTGAATCAACAGGAGTTGCTGGGAATGTTGCGCGCCTACCAACTCGAATTCGCAAGAAATGGAAAGCCTTCCGGAAGACTGAGAAGTGATGCGATCCGGAATATGACAAAACTGTTCCCGCATCAATCCAGTTTCGTGAATTACGAGCTGACCGAACTCCTCGTCTATCTGGAGGATTCCGCAGTGCTGGACAAGTTGTGCGATCTCATTGAGGGCTGTGAAACAACGGAGGATCTCAGCCAGTATCTGGTCTATTCCAGGTATCTCCATAATGGCTGGGACCTGGAATCCAAGCGGACATTTCTGAAAGGAGTACAACGTCTCGAAGCGTTTCCCGGCGGGAAGTTTCATCAGAAAGTCATTAACTTTCTAAGAGAGGAAATGCTGGCGAAACTTAGCGAGCCGGAAAAGGTAGCTCTGGCGAAGTGGACCGAGCCCATAGTGTTGGAACAGGAGCAAGTCGTTGCCGACCCGCCAACCTTTGTTAAAGCATGGACGGTGGAGGATTTCGCCCCGCATTACAGCAGTCCGTTGGCCGGCAGGGATTTTGATAAAGGCAGACTTGCCTATAGTAAGGCCAACTGTGCCACCTGTCACAAGATGCAGGGAAATCAGGCGAGTATGAAAGGAATCCTCGGGCCTGATTTATCGAATGTCGGCGGCCGGTTTGGAGTGAAAGATCTACTTGTTTCGATTATTCATCCGTCCCGGGCGATTAACGACAAATACCGCAACCCGGCTGCCCCCAACCTTTCAACTATGCCGCCCGGACAAATCAATGTCCTGGCAGAGGACGAAGTTCTCGATCTGATTGCCTACCTCCAGGCAGGCGGTAGAAAAGAGGATTCGGTATATACTATGGCAGCCGTAACTCCGAAAAAGGTTGCAGAACCTAAACCGGTGGATCTTCCCGGGATGGCTGTGGTCAAGGATGAGGTTACTATACCGGACAACTCTCCGATCAGCACGAAGATCAAATCCCACTTTTTTGAGCGGAACTCCGCAGCGAATACAGACGACCGTAAGCGTCTCTATGAAGATTTGAGAAGGGTTCTGGATATGTATCCGGGAGCCACATTTGAGTTGATCGGTCACGCCGATGATTCTCAATACTCAAAGACCAATCTCGATATATCTACGAACCGGGCGAAATTTACCGCTCTGAACATGATATACCGGGGTATCCCCAAATCTGCCATCTCCTACAGAGCTGTAGGAGATAAAGATCCCTCGCCGGAAGGAAGTAGAAAAGTGGAAGTGATTGTTAACCTGTCTAAAGAATGAGTAAAAAACCGGAAATTCAGTTTTTTTATGATTCTTCTTGCTATGCAAAGCGATTTCTGAGAATTTTTCTCCATACTCCTTCCGCACTTCTGAAAATTGAAACCTGATTCAGATAATCCTATGGAGTTGCCAAAACCAATAAATAAAAAACATATAGATCGGGTAGAGGAATTCTCCCGGTCAACCTCACTCACCGTATTCGAAATCCACAGAGCCGCTGCCGAAATTATTCCGGGGTATTTACTTGCCAACATGATGAGCCCCGCACTATGGAAATGGCGGGAAACCCGGCCCATGCATGATAATGAAGGTAATCTCCGGGGAGCCAACCGGAGATTGAAAGACCTGCAGCGTGAATTTCACTGGTATACATTTACCAATGATATGTCAAAGCCTGGCGGGGACTACTGGGGCTTGCTCAATTTCGATGAAGAGGAAAAGCGTCTTGGTAAAGACTTCATTCAAACGATACGTAAAGATTACGACGAAACGCTGAATTACCTGCTTGAACTCGATTCGGAATCGCAATTTGGACAAATCGTACTGCAGGACTTTTACAAACAGGGATATTTTCCCCGGTTGAAGAATGAGACCATCGAAGGCATGAATGCCTACCAGCGAATCTGCCCAATGGGTAAAGGTTCCGGAAAATGTGTAGCTTTGGCGATGCTTTGGGCTTCTTCGCTTGCTGTATGCAGCAGGTTTCCTCTGGATCAGATTATCATTGTAGCCAATAAAGCGCACTTGTTTGTCTTTCTCGACGACGGGGAAACGGTAAACCTTTTTAATAACGCAAAATGGTACAACCATACCCGAATCAATAATGAATCGGAGTTGGCGGTTCAGGCGAAGACTGTAGCTACCGGTAGCGATGTGATGTTTATCTACATACCCGGCAAGGGAATGTGCGATATATACAACGGTTTCAGTGAGGTTGAGAGAGACACTATAGAAAACGTGGCGAACCGTTGCAGTGAGTTTCTCGGTTCACCTCTGATGGTAGGCGATCTCGATCAGGTTGAATTTACTGTCAACGAATCGTCTCTGCCTGACCCTTCCCTGTTCGAAAGTCGTGAAGATTATCAGCAGGCCGTTTACGCCCTGGCCGATCAGAATCCGGATTCTTCCTATGTGCATTCGAAGTACGCCTTCCGGGACTGGCGCAATACAGAGCCTCAAGTTTACGCCTACGCGGCTATGAGGGACTATGAAGTGGGAGAACGTGCAAAAGGGGTAACGACTGTGGAGGATGCTCTTCAGGTTGTGGATTCGGTCGACTCTGCAGATTCTATTTTTGGATCAAGAGACCGGATTGCTCTTCCCGACGAAACGCTCCTCTTCGGCGCGGGCGATGACCGGGACCGGGCCTTGCTGCTTTTTTCTCTGATTCAGAAATCTTCCATAGAGACAGATTCTCTACTCATAGGTTTCAGCGATGACTCCAGTTATGTCTGTTGCAACAACGTGTGGATTGATGTTCTGGCTATGAAAGCAGTGGAAGGACAGCCGGGTGGCCTGACTCATATGTTCGATCATCAGTTCAGCTGGGAGCCCGGTCAACTCAACGAAAACGCGAAGGTTTCGACTGAAGTCAGTTGCTACGATAGTTACGACTCGATAGAATTTTCGGCAGACGTGACTGAAACAGAAGAACTTCCTCAGTTTCTTGAAGAAATGATTCACATCAAAGTGATTACTCCTCAAGGTGCCGAGCAACTTCTACAGGAACTGAAAATCACTGATGTGGAAAGCCTTAGGCATGCCGCTTTGGATAAAAAGATCCAGAGACTCAACGGGTTCTGTACCACAGAGGAGGAAAAAATTCTCCGTAGCATCGAAGAAATGGCTGCCGGAGTGTAAATTATTGAGGTGTTGATTGTTAACTTGATTTTCAAGTTAACAGAGGCTCCATTCTAACCACCTTGGAGCAGAATAATTTACAACGGTTTTTAAAAGAACTGTGGCACAGAGACGGGGGGATCCGCGAGGTATTGAAGCTTGCGGCTCCCATGATGATAACGACGGGAGCATGGGCAGTCATGCTCTTTGTCGACCGTCTAATTCTGTTTAAGAGTTCAATTTCCGAGTTTAACGCAGCTCTTCCCGCCGGAACTCTGTATTGGATGTCGATGTCTCTCTTTGTG
>JARGOZ010000023.1:0-6003 GCA_029213025.1 Verrucomicrobiales bacterium | reverse complement strand
GGCATTGCCAGCTATACCAATACATTTGTTGCCCAGTATTTCGGTGCCGGAAAACCGGAGCGAATCGGTGCGTCGGTTTGGCAGGGTATTCGCCTCGGGATCTATGTGACACCGCTTTTCCTCATTCTCATTCCGATTGCGAAGAAGTATTTTCTGTCAACAACCGGGGATCCCCTCGTGGCTGATGCAGAGATCCGCTATTTCCAGATTTTGATGTTCGGCTGCTCCTCTTCGATCATCACCGCTGCGCAGGGGGCGATTTTTAACGGGCAGGGTAAAACGAGGATTGTCATGATGGTGAACATTGGAGCGGTTCTGCTGAATATTTTTCTCGATTACGGGCTGATTCTCGGAAACTTCGGTTTTCCCAAACTGGGGATTTTCGGAGCCGGAATTGCCACTACCGCCTCTTCCTGGGCGATGGTGCTGACCTTTGCCATTTTGATGCGGAGGAAAGAATACTGGGAAGGATGCCATCTCGGAACAACGTGGCGGCATGATTCGGAGCTGATGGGCAGGATGATCAAATTCGGTACGCCGAATGGACTGCCCATGCTGGTGGAATCGATCACTTTCCACGCTCTGGTAAAAATTGTTCTTACCTTTGGTATGTTGAAGGCTGCAGCCAGCAGTTTGGTTCTTAGTATCAATCAGTTGGCGCATTTCCCTCTCGTCGGTCTGGGGATCGCCTGCAGCATTCTTGTTGGGCAGCGGGTCGCCAGCGGCAGGCAGGAGGAGGCAAAAACGGCAATTCACAGTGCACTGATCGTGGGTCTTGGATACTCCCTTTTCTTTGTGATCCTGTATCTGATCCTGCCGGATATGGTGATCAAGCTGCACAAGGAGATGATGATACAGGACAGTGGTTTCTTCAGTATCCGTGAAGTGGCGGTGATACTTCTGAGGCTCGCTGGTTTGTATCTGATTATCGAATGTATCCAACTGGTGTTTTCCGGAGCGATCAAGGGCGCGGGAGACACCTGGTTTGTGCTGCGAATGACGGTGATCGTCGCCGTGCTGACTTTGGTAGGCTATTTCGCTGCGAAATCCATGGGGCTGTATGCCATGTGGGCTGTCTACATTCTGCAAATCGCTTTTTTGGGAACGGTCTGTATTTTCCGGTTCAACGGCGGGCGATGGAAAAATCTTTCGGTAATTGAGAAAGATAAAGAAGAGAAGGCTGATGTGGTGCCTTCAGCCGAGTAATCCGCTCCGGGGAGAAACGATTACTTCTCCTCTTTGACCACTTTTCCCCCGAGTGAAAGGATGCGGGCATTGGCTTTGGCGTCTTCCGCTTCGCCGATCTGTCCGTCCTGCACATACATCTGGGAAAGCGCGGTCCAGGCGAGGAGGTCATTGGGCTTCAGCGTTGTAGCCTGAAGGCCGGCGCCGATTGCCTCTTTGATGTTCCCGGTTTTCATCAGGGCCATGCCGAGAGCGTGCCAGCCATCGAAAAAATCAGGAACCAATTCGACGCACTGGCGGTATTTTTCCACAGCACTTTCGAGATCGCCAACAGCGAGGTCGCCGTTGGCATCGTCAAAAAGGTCGTCAAGATTGGAATCCGGCACGGAATAGAAGGGTTTTAGCGGTTGGGATAATTCATGATTGAATCATTCCGGGCCGCCCCTGAATCGCGGGCCTGCTTGTTCAACCAGGCCTGAAACAGATTGGTTTTTTCGCGAAATTCCGCATTCGAAGCGAGGTTTTTCAGATTCGACTCTTTGTCCTCGTCTTTATAAATCTCGATCTTATCAACGTAAGCGATGAAATAGCCTTTTCCGCCGCTCCGAGGCTTCACGCCGGACAGTTTTCCGGGAGCTGTGTCGCGAACCGAATCGAGGATCAATTCCGCATCATCGACTTCCGGCCTCTCTGCTTCTGAGAAAGTGGGCAGGGTGGTGAGGTCGTAATTATTGGCACTGGCAGCGTCGAGGATCGATTTTTCATTGTCGATAGCTTCCTGAAGTTTTGCGAGGGCTTCGTTGGCTGCATCACTGGCGAGCTGATTGGATTTTTTCGCTTTGAGTGCATCAATGATTAATGGACGCGCTTCTTCGAGGGTCATTTGGCGGGGCTCCACCAACTCACTGTAACGAAAAACGTAAAAACTGCCGTCTTCCTGAGAGAAAGGAACGCTAACTGCCCCTTTTTGCAAAGCACCGCTGAAGAGGCTGGCCCGCAGTTTTTCGTTACTCTTTACCACTTCGGGGGCGTCATCCCATTTGAACGGCTCAAATTTACCAACCTCTATTGTAAACGGGTTGTCCTTTTTGGCCATTTCATTGGCCAGCTTGAGAAAGTCGGTGTCTTCCGCTGCGAGTTCCGAGTACATGCGGTTAACCTGTTTGGCGAAAGCGATTTCGCTTTTTGCCTTTTCTTCCTGAGTAGCATCCTCTGCGAGTTTTTCCGGCACGAACTTAACGTAGTCGAATCCCCGCTTCGGGGCGGTCATAATCGGCGCGAGATCCGCGCTGGCAGGCTGCTCAACCGGAGCTTCTGCGGCAGCTTCAGCGTCCGGTGTGGAATCACTTTCGGCTGTTTCCTGCGGTTCGGCCGGAGCGGCAGGTTTTTCGGATTTATTGCGATCTTCGAAATATTTTTTTACTTCTGCATCGGTGATTTTCGCGCTTTCCTCGAAATCACTGCGGTCGAATCTGATGACTGAAGCGGTGTATCTTTGATTTCGCTGTATATAGCTTTTCTCGATTTCGGTAGGCACAGCCTGAATTCCCGAGCCGACGAGATCTTTCAACTTGTTGAATGACAGATAATCTTTCACCAACTGGGCGAGATCACCTTCATCAAGCCCGAATTGACCGAGCAGGTTTCTCATGTTGTCTCCATTCAGGCCATACATCTGGACAAACGGAAGTTTGGGCACCGCCTGTTTGATTTCGGTGGCGGAAGGTTCCACGCCGAGCTTTTCAGCCGCTTTTCGCAGGACCAGCATATTCATCACAAAATTCGTCGGATCCTGATCCAGACGATCAATTCCGGTCAGGGTTCTGGTGAACTCGCCCATACCCAAATTCATCGCAAGGCCCTGAAAGCGAGCGAGTTTTTGCGCTTCATCAACCCGGTAACAGCGGTCGTGAACCTTGATCACACATTCGCTGGAGCCGAGGGTTCCCTGAGCAAAATCAAAATCTGAATAGAGAAATGCGAAGGCAATCACGATGATGATTGTCACCACGATGAGGGTGCCTTTTTGAAATTTTCGAAATGTAGTGAGCATGAATCCTTTACTTAAAGTCGGTTCCGCAGCGGGACAGGCCCTTTTTTACAGCGGGCGGGAAAGTAGTGAGTTTCCCCCCTGGATTCAACCGGTTTTTAAGGGCGTTAGCCGTTCTTTTCCGCAATTACGCAGGATCTGATCAAGTTGGAAGATTTACCGGGTGCAGCAGGGGCTCGCCTTTCAGAAAACGGGCTACGTTTTCAGCGGCTTCCATGCGGCCGCGTTTTCGCTCCTCCGCCGTTGCTCCTCCGGTGTGAGGCGTCAGAACTACGTTGTTCATTTCGAAAAATGCAGGATTTACGACGGGTTCTTCCTCAAAGACATCCAGAGCGGCACCACCGAGGTGTCCGGACCGGAGGGCGTCCACGACAGCTGCCTCGTCCATAACTTTTCCTCTTGCCACGTTGATAAAAATGGCACCGGGTTTCATCTGCTGAAGAGCATCCCGGTCAATCAGGTGATGGGTGGACGGAGTGTGCGGGACAAGGGCCAAAACAATGTCCGATTGCGCCAGCAAATCCCCCAGCGACCGGTATTGATCGCTGCGATCCGGTTGCGTGCGGGTGTAGATCACATCGAGATTAAAGGCTTTGGCCCGCGTTTCGACAAGTTTGGCGATTCTGCCGTAGCCGATTATTCCGAGCGTCTTGCCGCCGGCCAGAGAACCCTCCCAGCGCAGGGGTTGCATTTTTGTTTCTGCCCAGGCTCCGGACCGCACAAACCGGTCTCCTTCAGCAATCCGGCGCGTCAGGGCGAGGAGCAGACCGAATGTGTGATCGGCGGTCGACTCGGCGAAGGCATCGGGCGTGTTGGAAGCGGTTATGCCCCGTTTGCCGAGGGCAACAAGATCCAGATTGTCAATCCCCATCGCTGCATTGGCCACCATTTTCAGGGAATGCCCGGCCGCATCGAGGAGTTCGTCGTCGACTCTCAGTTCACCCTGGGAAATCACACCGGTACAACCTCGGATGGCTTTGAGGACAGTCTCCCGCGGAGCTGCGTTCACCCCGTGATCGAGGATGTGCAACTCGGCTATTCCGGCCAGCGGGGCGAGGTGTTCCTCGGGAACTCCAAGAGTAACAAGAATTTTCGGAAGCATGAAATGGCTGAGCTTAAATTTCGAGACGGGAAATGGCAATATTACCACCGAAACAGATATCGACATCGCTACCTTTGCCTCTGGCCCGTTCGTGGTAGGAGCCGCGATAAATCAGCTTTTGGCCTTCTTCATCAAAATCGAAGCACACATCGAGCGGTTCCCGTTCCGGGTCGCAAAAGACGACTTCCGGCTCCGTTTCTCCCGCTTCGAGGTGAGGTAGATTGATGTTCCAGAAAATACCGTGAGAGGTTTTTTCATTTCGAATTTTCTGAAAAGCCTGTTCTACCCGCGAGGCGGCCGTTTGCCAGTCGAGATCGAGACCCTTCTTCATATAGTGCGAGGCTCCCAGCGAGGGCACGCCGAAGAATGCTGCCTCCCGGGCCGCGGCGAGAGTACCGCTGATGTAGTAGTCGTGCCGCCCCAGGTTTCCACCGTGGTTGATGCCGGACCAAACCCAGTCGGGCTTATCACCGAGAAGATGAAAACCGATCCGGGTGCAATCGGCTGGACTACCGTTCACTGCGAAGCGCCGCTCGCCCCGTTTTTCTATTTCGATCGGAGTATCGGTCGTTACCCGGTGGCCGATTTGCGATGCCTGATCTTTCGGGGCTACGACCCACACTTCACCGAAATGCCGCTCCGCCAGTTTGGTCAAAGCGTCGATCCCGGGAGCGTCGATACCGTCATCGTTGGTGATGAGAACACGTTTCATTTGCCGCAATCTATCCCATGAACCGGGTAATAAAAGGAAACAGAAAATGCGGGATTTTTCACTTTGACGAGGCACGAATTTTTCACGTGACGAATTTTCTTAAAATTGATATTCTCAAAATTTAAGTTGACCGAAGCAAATTCCGCCTGAATCCGTTTCGGTGCATTCACCTCTGCCAGGATAATCTTATGAAACCCGGATCCATTTTTGATAAATTCCATTCCAGTGAAGATGAAATTGGAGTACGAAGCGCGGAGGTGAGGGAATTCGTAGCAGAGCAGTTGGAATCGCGGATTCTGTATTCGGCGGCTCCGGTTGCCATTCCGGTTGCAGACGGAGCGCAGGAGGGCGCTGATCCATCGGCGATGGGCAGCGATTTCGAGTCGATCGAAACGTTCCTGAATGCTTCGAAACAGCAGAGCGTTTCTGCTGATTCTTCCTCAGAAGCCAAAGTGTTGATTCTGACCAGTTTTGAGCCGGGCATTGAAAGTCCCGTAGTTTTCGAATCGATTTCTCCGTCATTCCGGGTTTGGCAGG
This sequence comes from Verrucomicrobiales bacterium, assembly GCA_029213025.1. GTDB lineage: Bacteria > Verrucomicrobiota > Verrucomicrobiia > Verrucomicrobiales > DEV007 > Arctic95D-9. The sequence goes on along the minus strand of JARGOZ010000023.1, from coordinate 417 downwards.
AAAGCGGAGGCGGCGCGGTGGCTGAAGCGGTAGCAGATCCATCGGAATACACCGTCGTGAGTCTCGACCCCGCAGACGGCGAGAGCCCGGTGCTGGTTTATGAAGTGCAAATCGGGGAAAGTTCTGCTGCAGACGGCGTTTATGTTGATTACCCGATGTTGATGTCCGGCGAAATTTATCCACGTTTCACCGCCATCCGGTCAACCGATGGCGATCATTGTTTCGGAATGGATTTCTTGTCCGTGAGCGCGAGCGTTTTCGGGCTGGATCATATTGAAAGCACATTCACTGACGCAGTCCGATTGGCTGCTTAGAGGGATCGTACCCTGTTAAGTCCCTGACCGTACCCTGTTAAGTCAGGCACTGTACCCTAGACCGGCAGAGCCGGAACCAAAAGGATTTTGGGTGTAGGTTGCC
>JARGOZ010000286.1:5080-6346 GCA_029213025.1 Verrucomicrobiales bacterium | reverse complement strand
TGACCCGGTCGCTGTATGTGCCCTGCCCTTTGGTGTGATGATGCCAAAAACCCATCGCGGGGCGGGTCGTTTGCTCACCGGCAATCACACCGGCCAGATCGATCCCGTCGAGATGTGGCTGGTGGTCGACTTTCGCTCCCCCGATAGCCAGTAGCGTGGGATACATATCGAAACTGCAGGCCGGGGTACGGATCGTCCGGGGCTTGAGTTTACCCGGCCATTCGAGGATGGAGGGAACCCGCAAACCACCTTCATAGATACTGCCCTTTTTATTTCTGCCTCCGGAAGATTCAACCACCAGTCCGCCATTGTCGCTGGTATACCAGAGTATCGTGTTGTCTGCGATACCCATATCACGCAGACTTTGGCGAAGCCTGCCGAGCTGTTGATCGAGCAGAGTGATTTCGAGAAAATAGCCCCGGTTCTTTTTGGCATCTTTATATAGAGATTCCCCACCTGGAAAATCGACCGGCGTCTCGCGAAACGGACCGTGAGGTGCCGGAAACCAGGTAACACTGAAGATCGGCTTATCACCATCTTTATGATTTTTCAGAAATTTGATTGTTTCATCCATACTGATGACCGATCCCTGGCCTTTGGGATTGATGTAGTCACCGTTTTTACTCAGGTAGGGATCGATATCAAAAAAGTTCAGCCCGGAAACCCATTCATCGAAACCGGCACCGCCCGGACTGGTGGGGCTGTCCGGCTGGACGGAGCCAATATGCCATTTACCGAAGTGGCCGGTTACATATCCTGCATCGCGCAGGGCTTCGGCGACGGTGACCTCGTGGGGCCGCATGTAGTGGCCGTGATTGGGGACATTGGTCCGCATCGGCGTGCGCCCGGTCATGACACTGCCGCGGGTCGGCGAGCAGACAGGGGCCGCAGCATAGAACCGGTCGAAGACTACACTGTCTTTGGCCATTGCATCCATGTGGGGCGTTTTGACAAAAGGGTGGCCGGTGAACCCGGCATCGCCGTAGCCGTGATCGTCCGCCATAACGAGAACGATATTGGGACGGTCATCCGCCGAACAGACGGATGCTAGAAGTAGAGCTACACATAGAGAAAACAGTAATTTCATAGTAAAAGAGACTTAACAGGGTACAATCACGGATCTAACAGGGTACAGTCTGCGATTCAACAGGGTACAATCCCGGACTTAACAGGGCACAATTGAATACCGCTACGATCTGGCGGCAACGTGTTGCGGACACTCCTGTCCGCATTCCCCCGGGCGCTGGCTTGCCATGGCGCATGCGA
>JARGOZ010000286.1:0-5070 GCA_029213025.1 Verrucomicrobiales bacterium | reverse complement strand
GTGTCCGCTACACGTTCTACACATATTTTTCCAAATCGTAGCAACATTCCAAAATCCCTTTCACTATTCGACATCCAGTTTACGCCTCAAACGGGGACCGGTCTTTTCCCAGTCGCTGTTAGGCAAAGCTTCCCAAATGGTAAGATTGCGGAAACCGGCTTTTCCACCGGAGACAACAAAGCCGCATTTTGTTTTCTGCCCCGCCAAAAGCGGATCCATACCGAGGCTGATTTCTTTACCAATCTGAGCGAGCATTTCTTTATCGAGAATCTCGATCCTGACGGTATGCCATTCATCCGCTTCCAGCTCCTCCTCGACCCGGTTAAATGGTTTTGCCACATCGGGCCCTTCGTGGTCGTGATCGTCTTTTCTCGCCTGGAAACCCGATGTATAGATAGAGACGCGACAAACATGATCCGAGCTGTCATCGATACCGAAAGAGGCACTCTTTGATTCACCCGGCATGATATCGAACTCGATGATGACGTCTTTGAAATTCAACGGCATTTTATATACCGCACCGTGATTGTCGGAGGCGCGTTCGGCACCGGTCAGACCGCTTTCTGAAGTTGTCCAGGCGCCGTGAGGACTGCTCCAACCACCCGACGAAGCGAGTGTGGACTGGTAGAGAACTTTCCCCGGCGTGGCCATAATCGGCTCCGTTTTCGGCTTTGGCGCACTGGCGAGGGCGGCTTGTTCCTCCGCCCATTTCATAGCAAACTCCCGGTCGGCGGCACTCAGTCCGGACAGCGCGACCGTGTATTTCCTGCCGTTATCCAATTGTAAAGTGGCGTCCTCCCCTTCCAGCGACAGCAGTTCGGCATTGATCGATCTACCGGCGGTGTTGGTCCATTGCCGCATTTCGCCGGCAGTTAAAAGGGCCTGTGACAGGCAGATAACCAGAGAACTGTAGAGCAAAATCTTCATCTTTTCACCATGCGCCGCCGCGCCCTGTTGTCGAGGACGCATTGGAGGACCGGAAGCAAGCCTGCCTCAGATGCGTGAATTGCCCTGAGTGACCGCAAAACGGTAGTGTTTGTCATGTTTTCACTGCGCTTGTGTCTGATCTTTGTCGTACTCACCGGGACGGCTGTGGTTTCACGGGCCGGGGAAAATCCACGCCCCTGGTCATTTGAGCCATTGATCCAAACGGAAACACTCCCTGCGGTTAAAGATACCAGCTGGCCGAGGTCGCGAATCGATCACTTCATCCTCGCGTCGATGGAGGAAAACGGCTTCTCCCCTTCTGCACCGGCGGCCCCCCGCATGATGCTGCGCCGCCTCCACTTTACACTCACCGGCCTTCCGCCGGCGCCGGAAGACCTGGCTGCATTCGATCCCGCCCGCGTCGACAAAACCATCGATACGCTGCTTGCTACTCCGCAATACGGCGAGCGCCAGGCTCGGCACTGGCTGGACCTGGCGCGCTATACCGATGTGACAGCCTCCTGGTTGAAATCGACCGCCGGTTCGTGGCGCTACCGGGACTGGGTGGTTGCCGCATTCAATGACGACATCCCCTACCCCGATTTTGTAAAAAGACAACTCGCTACAGATTTGATGTCTTCGACCGGACCGGAAGACCATGTTGCACTCGGGTTTCTCGGCCTCAGTCCGATGTATTGGAAAGAGCTGCAACTTCCTCCTGAGATCATCAAAACAACCGTCGCTGATGAATGGGAGGAACGCATCGATACCGTGGGTCGCACCTTTCTCGGACTGACCCTCGCCTGCGCCCGCTGCCACGACCACAAGACCGACCCGGTTTCGACGGCGGACTACTACGCACTGGCCGGAGTGTTCGCCAGTGTAAAAATTACCGATCGCCCGACGATGTCGGAGGATCTGTGGAAACCGGTCAAAAAAGCCCGCGAGCTGGTAGCCGGTCTGGAAACACAGAAAAAGAATCTCTCGAAGAAAAAGCCCCGTCCGGCTGACTACGATGGGCAGATCAAAGAACTGGATAAAAAAATAGCCACTATCAAAAACGCAACACCTCACTATAACATGGCGATGGCGAACGGAGTTATTGAAGCCGCTCTTTATGTAGAGAAAAAGGACAAGGGCCACGGTACGAATTTGAACTACCAAACCGGGATGTCCCGTGATCTACCAATCCAGAAACGAGGCAATCCCAATCAAACCGGCGACATTGTACCCCGGAGATTTTTATCGGAATTCCCCGGAAGTAACGGTTCTCCCCGCAGTTTTACCAAAGGAAGCGGTCGACTCGAGTTGGCGGAAGCTCTGATCGAAGATTCGGAGGCGCTCTTTGCGCGAGTCATGGTGAACCGTATATGGAAAATCCACTTCGGCACAGGGCTGGTCCGGACTCCCGGCGATTTCGGCAATACCGGGGAAGCACCCACCCACCGGCAACTGCTCGATGATCTCGCCGCCCGGTTTATCGCGAACGGCTGGTCGATCAAGTGGCTGCACCGCGAGATTTTGCAGTCCGCGACCTGGCAGCAAACCTCGATCAATCCGCAGTCGGAGCAAAAGGATCCGGAAAATCTCTACTACTCACGGATGCCCCGTCGGCGACTGGATATCGAGGCCTGGCGGGATGCCATGCTCTATGTCTCCGGAGAGCTGGACCTGCGAACCGGAGGCGCGGGTCAGGATCTCGATGACAGCAAAAATGTGCGCCGAACTCTCTACGGTAAGATCCATCGCAGAGATTTGAACAAAATGCTGCAGGTTCATGATTTCCCCGACCCGGCCGCGCATCACCCGTCCCGGGAGGAAACGATCTCGCCTTTGCAAATGTTGTTTGCCCTAAACAGCCCGCTGGTCCACGCCCGGGCTTCAGCTCTGGCCACTCGCTTTCCGTCGGCAGACCGGATCACCACAATTTATCAAACTCTTTTCCAGAGAAACCCTACCGCCACGGAACGGGAATTGGGAGAAACCTATAGTACCGAAACCGACCCGGCCAACTACGCCGCCCTGCTCCTTGTGAGTAATGAATTTCTATATATCGATTAAATGAATATACCTTCTCCACTTTCCCGGCGGGCAGCTCTCACCACGATGGGTGGCGGACTCGGTTCGCTGGGGATGATCAGTGCGCTCGGGGCGGATCAAGCCCTGCGCCCTCACTTCGCTCCACGGGCGAAACGGGTCATTCATCTGTTCATGAACGGCGGACCGTTCGGCCCCGATTTTTTCGATCCAAAACCGGCTTTGACACGATATGCCGGACAACGCCCGAAAGGATCGGATCTACGGACAGAACGTCCCACCGGTGGGCTTCTCGAAGTTCCGTGGAAGTTCCAAAATCACGGCAAAAGCGGACTTCCGGTCAGCGAATTGCTACCTTTGACAGCGCAGCATGCTGACGATCTCTGCCTGCTGCGCTCCTGCTATACCGATAACCCCAATCACGGGCCGGCGCTCCTTTTGATGAACAACGGCACGATGACTCCCAGAGTGCCCAGCATGGGCGCATGGACATCCTACGGACTCGGCAGCGAGAACACGGACCTGCCCGGCTACGTTGTGTTGTGCCCTGGAAAACCCGTGCGCTTTTCTATACTTTGGAACAGCGCTTTTCTCCCCTCTCAACATGCCGGTTTATATGTCAATCATTCAAAAACCGATCCGGACGATTTGATTCCCTGGTTGAAAAGGAAAGAGACAAACCCACAGGCGCAGAGAAAGGGACTCGATTTGTTGCAACAGCTCAATCAACAACACCGGCAGTCGCGCAGTATCCACGACCCGAGGCTGGAAGGCCGGATCGAAGCGCTCGAAACCGCCTACCGGATGCAGTTCTCCGCGCACGATGCTTTTGATATCGGCCGTGAACCGGAAAAAGTGCGCGAAATTTATGGCAGAAGCCACTTTGGCAACGGCTGCCTTTTGGCCCGCCGTCTCGCCGAGCGCGGGGTGCGCTTCACCCAGGTCTACTACGGCAACGGGCAACCATGGGACACCCACAGCAAGCACGATGAGAAAACCCGCAAACTCGCGCAGGATATCGATCGCCCGGTCGCCGCTTTACTGGAGGATCTCAAACAACGCGGCATGCTCGAAGATACCCTGGTAATCTGGGGCGGAGAGTTTGGCAGAACACCGGTCAGTGAGAATGGAAACGGGCGGGATCACAATCCGCACGGCTTTCTCATGTGGATGGCCGGAGGTGGAGTTCGCGGCGGCTACGCCCACGGCAGCAGCGATGAATTCGGTTTTAAAGCGCAGGAAAAAGCGATGCACGTCCACGATCTGCACGCGACTATCCTCCATTTACTTGGAATTGATCACGAAAGACTTACCTATCGCCACGCCGGCAGAGACTACCGATTGACCGACGTGCACGGCAATGTTGCCAAGGAGATTTTGGCCTAGGTAACGCAGGCATAATAGACGCAAAAGCGTCATCCCGAATGTGACAATGTCCAAAATCCGCCCCGGGCGAATTGACTAGCGTTTGTATATACATACGCTATCCGCCCCTCTGAACCCGAGGGACTTCAATTATGAGCAAAATCTCAAATAAAAAAGCAAACAAGAAGGCAACAAAACTCGCTAACAAGGCTGTAAAAAAAGCCGGAGTAAAATCCAAGAAGCAGAAGAAAGTTGTTAAATTGGCCGCAGCAGCAGCCCTTAAGCCCGTCAAAAAGGGCAAGACAAACAAAGCGAAAAAAACGGTCAGAAAGATCGCGAAAAAAGCTGCCTAACCTTCAGGCAAGCAGTTGAATACTGCCTGGCATACAGGCAACTTCAGTAAGATTTCAGCCCCTCTCTCCCGAATTTCATTATCAATCCGGGGTGAGGGGCCTTATCGTACAAGGTGGTCCAATGAGCGAAGTTGTCAGCAAAGATAGAAAGAAGAAGAAAAACAAGGCCCAGCTCGTGATTCGTCTCGACGAAGAGCTTCGGTCGGATTTTATCGACGCCTGCCAGCAAATGGACACCTCGGCATCCCGCGAAATCAGACGCTTCATGAAAAAGTATTTGAAGCAGTTCAAAGCAGGCGAGCTCGACGAATAATTCGACAAGCCGGGAACCGACCCCAGGGTAGACGAGTCGTCGCTAACAGGTGGATATAAGGGTAGTGGGGGGGGG